>JBEKZT010000046.1:0-11520 GCA_049509595.1 Verrucomicrobiota bacterium | reverse complement strand
TGATTGTTTGTTTCGGTGATGCTCAACGGTGGCACCAAACTCAAGGCAAATACCGCGCCATCGCCCGAACTGCCGCCATATCCAATTGTTCCGTACAATGTGTTACCCGATAAAATCAATCCGCTATGCGGATTAGCTCCGTCTGGGCTATTGGTGAAAGTATGCAGGTTCGTAAAACCCGTGCCGTCGGTGTTGAGGGCAAACAGTGTGCCATTTCCACCACTGCCGCCATCACTCGCCGTCCCATATAGGGTATTGCCCGATAAAATCAATCCGGCTTGCGGATCAGCTCCGTCGCTGCCGCCGGTGAAATTATACAGGTTAGTAAAACCCGTGCCATTGGTGTTGATGGCGAACACCGTGCCGTTGCCCCCACTGCCGCCGGCCTCCGCCGTTCCATAGAGGGTATTGCCTGACAAAATCAAACCAGCAAGTGGAAAAATTCCGCCGCTATTGGTATAGGCAGAAGAAGAATCATTACCACCGGCCGTAAAACTATAAAGGTTAGTAAAACCCGTGCCATTGGTGTTGATGGCGAACACCGTGCCAAAGCCCGAACCGCCACCATTTCCTGCTGTTCCATACAAGGTGCTGCCCGATAAAGTCAATCCGCCAGACGGATTGGCTCCGTCGCTGTTAGTGACGATTATCCGCAGCGGGCCTTCCGTCCCCAGGCTAATACCACCAGCTTGATAGGCGATCGTGAAGCTATAAAGATTGGTGAAACCCGTGCCATTAGTGTTGACGGCAAACACAGTGCCAAAACCGTTTGTGCCGCCATACTGTGTCGTCCCATACAGGGTATTGCCCGATAAAATCAAACTGGCATGCGGATTAGCCCCGTCGCTGTTGGTACCATTGTTGAGCGCAGTGAAACTATATAGGTTCGTAAAACCCGAGCCATCGGTGTTGACGACAAACACCGCACCATTGCCAGAACTGCCGCCATTAAGCGCTGTCCCATACAGGGCGTTGCCCGATAAAATCAAATCGGAAGTCGGATTAGCTCCATCGCTGTTGGTGCCATTGTTGAGCGCCGTAAAATTATACAGATTCGTGAAGGTCTGCGCTGCTGCTGGCATGGCTAGGAATCCTGTGCAGGCCAGCAGCAGGAACAGGAAGTGAAGTCTGATTTTCACGATTAATCTGAGTTTAGTCTTCCTTGTTTCGATGATGACTTGATTTGTGGTAATGGTTTTACGCCTCGACTAATCGAAATGCAAATTAAAAATAACACAGACAAAAATTTCGGTGAAATCTTCACCTATTTGGCCGCTCGTTCAGAAACTGGTCTTTGCTCGGACACCGCTCGTTCACTGCTTGCTAACGCGACATATGCCGATAACTGTACACTCATAGCTGCGGCGTCCTGGCCCAAATACTACCCCACCTCCATTATGCTTGCCATCATTCCAGTCGTCCCCAAAATTCATCGTTGTGAACCTAGATGTTTTTGACGCTATTGTGATTGGCTGCGGCCCCGGTGGCAGCAGTGCCACCACATTTCTGGCACGCGCCGGCAAACGCGTACTCGTCCTCGAAAAGGAATTTTTTCCGCGCTTCCACATCGGCGAATCGCTGCTGCCTTGCAATATGACTATTTTTCGCGACATGGGCGTGCTGCCCGAACTGCAGGCCGCCGGTTTCTCGCGAAAATTCGGCGCGCAATTTGAACTTGGCAATGGCTCCATCGGCACGCGATTTGTTTTTCGTCAGGGCAAATTCAATCGCGAGCCAGAAGCCATTCAAGTCGAGCGCGCGACCTTTGATCACGTTTTGATGAAGCACGCACGTGCATCCGGCGCAGACGTGCGCGAAGGCTGGACGGTCGGCAAATTTGATTCCGATGCCGGAGGCGTGAACGTCGAAGCGCGCGATCCCGACGGAAAAACGCACCATTTCCGCGCAGCTTATTTGATTGATGCGAGCGGCCGCAGCAATTTGACCGGTAATCAAGAAAATTTGCGAGAGATGCACCCGCAATGGAAAAAGCTCGCCGTCTTCGGACACTTTGAAAACGTTGTGCTTGACTCCGGGGAGGCAAAAACTGACACGCTCATCGTGCGTCTTGAAGACAAATGGTTCTGGATTATTCCCCTGACCGCGGAAAAAACCAGCGTAGGCCTTGTGCTTGACAAGGACGAATTTTCGAAATCAAACGGATCGCCACAGGAAATTTTTCAACGGTGGATCGAATCCAGCCCCCCGATCAAAGATCGCATGAAAAACGCGCGTCGCATCGGCGAACTCCAAACGACGACCGATTTCAGCTATTACAACCGTCGGCTTGTTGGCGACCGTTTGCTGCGCGTCGGCGATGCCGCCGGTTTTATGGATCCAATTTTTTCCGCCGGCGTTTTTCTTGCGATGTGGTCGGGAAAAATCGCCGCCGAAGTCCTCGAAAAATCTCTCGCACGCGGAAGACCGAACAAACGACTTTTCGTAAAATATGAAAAGCGCGTCCGCAATGGGCTGATGTTTTACTGGCGCGTCGTGGAAAATTACTACACAACGCCTTTCATGGAACTGTTCTTGCAGCCACGCAATCACCACGATCTGCCGTCAGCCGTCAACGCCGTTCTCGCCGGCGAACTCGAAGGCGGCTGGAGTTTGCGCTGGCGGCTAAAATACTTTTGGCTGCTCGTCAAACTTCAAAAACGCTGGCCGCTTGTGCCGCACATTTCTTTTGCACCGCGCGCCGCGCGAGAAGCTAAAAATTGTGAATGCGGCACAAAAGTTTGAAGCCGATTTTCCGCGCTACCCTGCTTGCGCTGTTTTTTTGCACCGGCTGTAAAACGACCCCGCCGCCGCCTGCCGATTTTTCCGCGCCCGGCTGGCGCATCCAACAAGGTCAGGCGGTTTGGAAACCAGCTCAAAACCGTCCCGAACTTGCCGGCGATTTATTGCTGGCGACCAACGTGAACGGAAATTTTTTCATTCAGTTTTCAAAAACTCCATTTGCGCTGGCGACCGCGCAAGTTTCCGGCGGCCAGTGGCAAATGGAGTTTGGCGCGGACGAATATGCTTGGCACGGACAGGGCACGCCGCCGGAACGTTTCCTCTGGTTTCAATTGCCGCGCGCGCTGCTCGGCACGAAACCTGGCGGCGGCTGGCAATTTGTGCGGCTAGCCGACAATTCATGGCGGCTGGAAAATGCACAAACCGGCGAAACGTTGGAAGGCGAATTTTTCCCATGAACCGTCATTGGTTTCGCTGGTGGTGGCTTTTGTTTTTGATTCCCATCGTCGCGGGACTCGCGCGACTGCACTTTGACGTCGAAGTTCTGGACTTGCTGCCCGCGAATGTTCCGGCCGTTCAGGGGTTGAAAATTTACCAGCAACGTTTTGCCAACGCGCGTGAACTCATCGTCACTGTCAAAGCGTCGGATGCCGCAACCGCTGAAACTGCGGCGCGTTCAATTGCTGAAAACTTGCGGCGCGAAACCAATTTAGTTTCTGAAGCCATCTGGCAGCCGCCGTGGCTTGAACATCCCGAACAAACAGCCGAACTCATCGCGTATCTCTGGCTCAATCAACCGCCGGAAAAATTCGCACATTTCGCCAATCAACTTGCCCAAACCAATCTCGCCAATGTTCTTGCCGCCGCACGCGAACAATTAGCCACGACGCTTTCGCCAAACGAAATCGCGCAGTTGAGTTACGATCCGCTCGGCTTCACGCAATTGCCGCAGAATTCTGCCGCGCCGAATTTTTCACAAGGACAGGAATTGTTCGCATCCGCCGATGGCACGTTCCGAATCATTTTTGTCCAGTCACGTGGCGAATTGAACGGTTATCGCGAATGCACCGACTGGTTCAACACCGTGAAAAAAAACGTGAATGCCGCGTTGCCGCCCGACAGCAAAACAAAAATCGGTTTCACCGGTCGCCCAGCATTCGTCGCGGAAATATCCGGCGGCATGAAGCGTGACATCACGTTCTCCGTCGTAGGAACTTCATCGATTATCGCCATTTTGTTCTGGCTTGCCCACCGCCGCGTGCAACCGATGCTGTGGCTGCTGACACTGCTCGCACTGATTCTTGCCGCGACGCTCGCGCTCGGTGGTTTGATTTTCGGCGCGGTCAGCGTCGTCAGCATGGGTTTCGCCGCAATTCTGCTCGGCCTCGCCGTTGACTACGCCGTCGTCCATTATCAGGAAGCTCTCGCGCATCCTGATTTGTCTATTCCCGAAGTCCGCCGCGCCATTGCGCCAGCAATTTTTTGGGCGGCCATCACGACCATCAGCGCGTTTCTGGTTTTGAATTTTGGCGGTCTGCCTGGCCTGGCACAACTCGGTTCGCTCGTTGGCATCGGCGTCGCGTTGGCGGCGTTCGTCATGATTTTTGCCTATCTGCCCCCGCTATTTCCAAACCGGATGAAACCGCAGCCTAATCGTTTGCCGGAAAAAATTGAAAATGCCGGATCACTTGACCCGCTTCGCGTAAAAGTGATTTTCGCATTCATGGCAGCTTTAATTTTGTTCTGCACCACCGTTTTATTTTCCGGTTTTCCAAAAATGGACACGAGCACGAATGCCTTGCAACCGCGCAACAGTCGAGCTTATGCCGCACTTGACGCCATTAAGCAAAATCTGAGTCAAAATCGCGAACCACTTTGGCTTGTCGTTTCCGGTAAAAATGAAAGCGAAGTTGCCCGAAAGCTTGACGCTATCGAGCCAATTCTTGAAGATGCCGTTTCCAATCAAGTGCTCACAGGCTTTACGTCGCCCGACTCGCTCTGGCCGCAGCCTGAATTCCAAAATGAAAACCGCGCGGCGGCGCAAAAAATTATTTCCGAACGTGACGTCATTCACGCTGCGACGCTGACAAATGGTTTTTCCAAAAACGCACTCGGCTTGGCCGACAATATTTTGGAAACGTGGAAGCGTGCTACCACGACTACGAATGTTTTCTGGCCGACGAATCAGCTCTGCGACTGGATTTTTGAAAAAATAGCCGCGCGCGACACCGGTCAATTTTTCGCCGCCGCTTTTCTTTATCCGGCGGCAAGCGCGTCTGAAAATTCATTCGCACAACTCGAATCCAAACTGCCTCGCGATCAAGTCTGGCTTTCAAGTTGGGAATTGCTTGGCGGCACGGTTTTGGCCGAGGTGAAAAGAAATCTTTGGAAACTTTTGCTGCCCATGCTCGGTTTGATTTTGCTTTCGCTTTGGCTCGCGTTCCGGCGGCCGGCGGAAATTTTTTTAAGTCTCGCAATTTTACTGTTGAGCGGATTTTGCCTTTTAACCGTGATGCGCATTTCCGGCTGGTCGTGGAATTTACTTAACCTCATGGCACTACCGCTAATGTTGGGCACGGGCGTGGATTACAGCATTTTCATGCAGCTCGCGCTGCGACGTTCCGGCGGCGATTTGCAAGTGGCACACCGCTCGGTTGGCCGCGCGCTCATGCTCTGCGGCGGCACGGCAATTGCGGGTTTTGGCTCGCTTGGCTTTTCCAGCAACGCGGGCATGGCTAGCTTGGGACGCGTTTGCGCCGTTGGCATTGGGGGCAACATGCTCTTCTCGGTTTTTCTGCTGCCGGTCTGGTGGAAAATTTTTGCCCGCGGCGAAAAAAAGAAAACGCCCGCGCGAAACGTCTCAGCGCCATCGCAATTTTACCGGGCGCGAATCTGGCAAATGGGTCTGAGGCTCGCGGGATTTTTGCCCGCGCCAATTTTCGCGCAGCTCGCCAAAATGGGCGCGACATTTTACTGGCATTTTGCGCCGCACCGTCGCGAAATTGTAATTCAAAATTTACTGCCCGTTTTGAACGATAGCAAACTGACCAAACGCGCCGCTCGCGAATTGTTCACGGAATTTACACTCAAACTTGCTGATCTGTGGCGTTATGAGAGCGGCGCGGCGTTTGACCGATGGCTGGGCGACTGGAACGGTTGGGAACATTTTACTACCGCCCATGCGCGCGGCAAGGGCGTGCTGCTCGTCACGCCGCACCTTGGCAATTGGGAATTCGGTGGGGCGTTTCTCGTCCAGCACGGCTACAAATTGCTCGTGCTCACGCAGCCCGAACCCGACCCACGCCTGACCCAACTGCGTCAGATTTCCCGAGCGCTACGGGGCGTCGAAACTTTGGTCGTTGGTGAAGAGGCGTTCGCCTTTGTCGAAATCATCAAACGACTGCAGGAAGGTGCGACTGTTGCACTGCTTGTGGATCGCCCGTTCGCGTCAACGGCAGTGAATGTCGAATTATTCGGCCGGCCATTTCCCGCTTCGGTTGCCGCCGCTGAACTCGCGCGCGCTTCCGGATGCGCGATTGTTCCCGGATACATTGTGCGTCATCACGACAGTTACCTCGCGCACATTTTGTCGGAAATTGCCTACGACCGCGCGAAAATTGGAAATCGCGAGGAGCGGATTCAATTAACACAACAAATCCTGCGTGCGTTTGAGCCGGCAATCCGTCAGCATGTCACGCAATGGTTTCACTTCGTTCCAATCTGGCCACCGGAAAAAATGCCATGAAAATCCGTCCGCTCCTTTTCATATTTGGAATTATTTCCGCACTGCAAATTTCCTGCGCGGCTGGAACCGATTCGGTTTTGAAAGACTGGTTCGCCGCGCAAAAAAATATCCGGACCTGGTCGGCGGATTTTGTCCAGACACGAATGCTTAAAACTTTGACGCGACCGCTTGTCGCCAGCGGTCACGTCTGGTTTTCCGCGCCGGACGATTTTCGCTGGGAACTTGGCAAACCTGCGCGGACGATGGCGTTAAGGCACGACGACGAAATGTTCGTGGTTTATCCACGGCTCAAACGTGCCGAGCGCTATCCGATGGGCGCAGACGCTCCCGCGCAATTGCGCGACGCGATGTCGCTGCTGCAAGCCGGTTTGCCGCGCAGCCGGGAGGAATTTGACTCGCAATTTCAAATTTTATCGCTCGCGGAAACGAACGGTACCTGGCAGTTCACGCTTCAACCCAAAAGCAAATTCGCGCGGCAAATGATGCCGGAACTGCAAATCACGCTGGCGACGAATGACTTTTCCTTGGCCGGAACCGAACTGGTTTTTATGGATGGTTCGCGGATGCGAAACGATTTCACGAACGCTGTTTTGAATCCGCCGCTCGACAAAAGTTTGTTTGAATGGCAACCGCCGGACGATTTCGAAGTCACCAGCCCGTTTTCAAGATGAATTCCGCCGATGATTTGCAACGCGCGCTAAATTTTCTGCCGCATGGCGCGGGATTTCGTTTCCTTGACCGGCTGACGAGTTTGAATCCCGGTCAAAGCGGTGCGGGCGAATACAAGGTTCGCGGCGACGAACCATTTTTGCGCGGCCATTTTCCCGGCGAACCGATTTTCCCCGGCGTGCTACTCATCGAAGCTGCCGCGCAACTCGCGGGCGTCGTCGCGCAAAGCGATCCCAAAATTCCGCCCCTGAAAAATTTAAAACTCGCCGCGTTGCGAAATGTGAAAATCCTCGGCACGGCCAAACCCGGCGAAATGATTTTGCTCGAAGCAAAAATTTCAGGCCGCTTGGAAAATTTAATCCAAGCGCAGGCGACGGCGAGGTCCGGCAATAAAATTATTTTGATGGCAGAATTGACTTTGAGTGGAAAAATCAATGGCTGATCTGGCGCCGAATTAAAATGCGAGTTGCATGAACCATAACCGATTCCCAGCCGTCCTTGGCGACACGATTCATCGCCCACATATCGCAAAATTCTTCGTCATGAATATTGTCAGGCAGTGTAACTCCGGATTTGAACACGCGAATATATTCGGTTTTTTCCGGAGTAATGATTTGGACTTTGTCGGGACCATCCCATTTAATCATTCCGTATTTGTAAGTTTGAGCTGTTACGGGTTTGTCTTGCGCGAGCGCAATACCGGCGATGAGCAAAATTCCGGCGGCGATGTATGTTATTGCAATTTTTTTCATAATATTGAATTGGATGAGTTGTTGAACGAACAAGGCATTGAAGATTCCATTTTAAACGTTTGTCAACCGATAATTTAATCCGGCATAGTTTTTACAACTCTTCTGGCGCGACTTTAACTTCTCAAAAACAGACGCCATTCGTTGCGGGAAATTTTCCCGCGAGCATTTGTCGAAAGTGAATCAACAAAATACCATTCGCGCGGCACCTGCCACGCAGGCAGTTTTTCCAGAAGAAAATTTTTCAATTCATTTTCTTTAGCGTCCGAAGCGACGATGACAACAATAATTTCCGTCCGTTCGGCATCGCGGCTCGGCACGCCGAAAACCAAGCATTCGCGAACTTTTGGACTTGCCAGCAACGCACACTCTATGGTTTCCGGTGACACTTTGCGTCCGGCCACATTGATTTGGTCGTTTAAACGTCCGTGCAAAAACACTGAACCGTTTTTCAATTCCGCCAAATCGCTCGTTTGAAAAATTTCGCTGCCAAGTGAATCTGATTTTTCTGGCCAATACGTTTCACCAACGGCGTGACTTTGTATTCGCAAACAGCCGTCATCGTTGAGCGATAACCTAACATTTTTCATCGGTGCACCGGCCAATGTCGCATCCGTGCGCGGCGCTTTGCTTGCGTCATAAGCAATTCCGCCGCATTCTGAAGCGCCGTAAAAATTGTGAATTTTCAAACCGTGCGAGTTGAAAATTTCCTGCTCCAAATTCAACGGCAGCGGCGCACCGGCGGAAATTGCAAGCCGTACGTTGTTTGGAATCGCATTCGCTTCATGCCACGCGCGCCACATTACGGGCACGGCGGCGAGCGTGAGAGCCGCTTTATTTTCTGCCACGCGGCGAATAATTTCCGGCAACGGCGAGGGTGCGAGAATCAAGGGAACGCCGTGGAGCAGCAACGGCAAAACCAAATTGGAAAATCCATACGAATGCGCCAGCGAGATGACGCCGAGGTTCGGCCAGTCCGGGCGCAAACCCATTGTTGCTACAATGTTCTCCGCGTCGGCTTGCAATTGTCCGGCGGCAAATACGACAAGTCGCTGTGCGCCAGTTGTGGCTGACGTGCATTTGAGATGAACACAATGCTTTGGTGGATTGAAAATTTGCGGCGGTGTTTGCCCCGGTTCGAGTGGGCAAACAATTTTTTTTCCGCGCCACGCTGCGAGCAAATCGAAAAGGAATTTCGGCGAGTGACCCTGCGGAAAAATGAAGTCGCTGGTTACTGCGCGCTTTTCGCCTTCGGTAAACAATTGGCTGAACGTCCAGCATTTGCCGGAAGCAAAATCGCGCAACGCGATTTCATTCCGGCTTTTCAAGGCAATTTCCCGCCAGCGTTCGTAAAGCATTGTCAGTTTGGTAGCGCAGCCCTAACTTCTTTCCAAGCGCGATTTGCATGAACACAACTTTTGCGGCCGGAAAAATTCTGCGACGATTTGACTTTGGGCGCGACAGGTTCGCCTTTGCCAACGAATTGATCTGGGAATATCAATTCGATCCGACGACAAACAAAACGAGTTTCCACCGACGCGAACCAAAGCCAAATTACGCGCACCGCTGTTTTGTGCTGACGCGCGCGGCTCGGCAATTTCTTTACCATGCGCGGTTCGACGCGGGCCAAAAAACCACAGATGATGAAACCTATCGGCGTTTGATTCGTAAAGTTGTTTCGCGCAATCCGCGTACTCCGTGTGAACCGAATGAGCAAATCATCATTCCCGGTTTTGCCAGTTTGTACGAATTCAGTCGGGCGCAGGAGAAATTGCTGAAGACTGAATGTGGCGGCGCCTGGCGCTCGTATTTTTTGCGAAGTCATTGGCGGATGGTTTTCCCAATTTCGCGCACGCATCAGGAATGCACCTCCGCGCGGCTTGCCGCCGCAATCAAGCAAAATTTTTCTCCAATCGTCCACTTGGTTCGGTTTCCATCGCTGACCATCAATCATGGAATGATTTTGTTCGAGGTGGCAGAATCAGTGAATGGTTTGGAATTTTCAGCTTACGATCCGAACAACTCGGAAAAGCCGACATGCATCAAGTTCGACCGCGCGTTACAAATTTTTTTCCTTCGGGCAAATTCTTATTGGGCGGGCGGCGAATTGAACGTCATTGAAATTTATCGCGGCTGGTTTTTGTGATTTGCGCTGCATCGCGTTTTGGCCGCCAGAATAATGGACCAAAAAAAGCGAGGCCGCAAAGGTTGATGCCGCAGATATAGCCGATTTTGTAAAAACGTCCTGAATTATTCGTCGCATAAATTGGCACGTCTTTGCCAATGACGAGACTCGGCAGCGCAATCGGCATCAGCGCCCCGTGCAACATACCATAGCCGAAGCCGGCGGCTTGCTTTTCAGGAAACGCCCACGGCGATGCCCAGCCATAAAGCCAGCCGAACAGAACGGTGACAACGGCGAGCATCGCAGTTTTGCGAAAAAGTTTTTTCAATCGCCAGAGTATGTTTTTGCCATGGCAGTTCGCGCAAGAAGAGTTTCGCCCTGGTTCGATTTCCATTGCGCCAATCGCCAGCGAAACCAGCGAAATGTGTCGGCCAGCGGACGAATTTTGCTTACGTCTGTTTTGTAGAGGGTTTGAATGGGAACAAATTCAATTTTTTGCCCGGTGACGAGAAATGCGACCAGCGTTTCGGATTCAATTTCAAAACGGTTCGCGGAAATGGGCAAACTCAAAAGTGTTTCCAAATGTGCGAGCCGTAAGCCGCACTGTGAATCGGGCAATTTGACGCCGGTCAATTTTGAAATCCGCCGCGACATCCAGCGGTTCACAAAACGCCGCAATGGGGGCATCGCGGCAGAATTATTCATGCGGTTGCCGACGACAAGCCGCGCGCCGGTTTTTTCGGCGCAGTCAAAAAAATTTGGGACATCCTGCGTCGCGTGCTGGCCGTCACCATCGAGCATCAATGCCCAAGTGAAACCAAGTTCGTGGGCGCGTTGCCAGCCGGCGCGCAGAGCCGAGCCTTTGCCGGAGTTCTTTTTGAGCCGGAGAACTTCCGCACCGGATTTTCTTGCCAGTTCAGCCGTCGCGTCAATTGAACCATCGTCCACGACGATGACTTTTAGCAAATGCTTTTGAATTCCAGTGATGACGGTCCCGATGTGCGCCGCTTCGTTGGAGCACGGAACCACTGCAACGCATTGGTATTTCCAATCCATCACATTTTGAAATATGTATGTGCGGTCGAGGTCAATCTACGCTGTTAGGATGTAAATCGGTCTGGATGATCGCGCCGTTGTCGCTCGAAATAATGACGATCCCGATATCCGCATCGTCATTTGGGTTTTTCAATTTGGCGGCCCAGAGCTTGACGCGCCATTGCGGACCGGTGTAACCGTGTTCGAGCCAGAGTTGGGTGGCCCTAAGTGTAAGATTTTGCAGCAGTGCCTGCGTCGTGGCGATTTGGATAGCACGGTCGGAATCAATTTTCAGTTTTGCGGCGTCCAGAGGTTCCTTCTCGTCGGTGAAACTCTCCAGAAATCTTCCCGGATGCGACACATCCAGTTTTTGTCCGACGCCAAATTTCACCTCGACGGCCTTAAATGTCGCGTCCGGATCATAATAAACTATATGCCAGATGTTCGGCGTGAGGCTG
>JBEKZT010000045.1:0-11543 GCA_049509595.1 Verrucomicrobiota bacterium | reverse complement strand
ATTTCCACTGTCGAAAATCTGAAATTCAACCGATTAGCGAAAAGCTTGTAAATTTGGCAGAAAAATCATTGTCAAATTCGGCGGAAGAGAAAATTTGGAGGCGAGACGACATTCAGTTAAGTGGAGTTGATTTGCTATCCGTTAAGAAAATGAATTTGGCAAAAAGTTATTGGTCTGCGCCACTGGCGAGTTTTGTGCCGACCACAAGTTCTCAGCAAATTCAAAATATTTTGGGTGGCAAGAGCGCTCTATGTGATGAATACAGAAAAAAGTGCGATAAAACCTGGCTTGTAATTGTGATGAATCGTTTTGACCCTGCTTCATTTTCCTTAATTTCAGAAACTACTTTGGAAAATGAATACTCTCACAGTTTCGATTCGGCATTTCTTTTCTTTTACGATTACACTCATTTGCAGAAGTCGCCTTTTGTTTTGCGAAAGGCATAAGTTTTTCTTCGTGCCTTTGTGTCTTGGCGGTTAATCTTGCCGGAGAAATGTTCCGTGAATCGCTCCAGACCAAAGCCGCGCGGCTGAAAAAAATCATCGCCGGTTTCCAAAAGACTTATCCCGACGCGCACTGCGAGCTGACTTACGCGAACCCGCTCCAATTGCTCGTCGCCGTGATCCTTTCCGCGCAATGCACAGACAGGCGCGTCAACCTCATCACGCCGGACTTGTTCAAAAAATACCGCACCGCAAAAGATTTCGCGGACGCGCCGCGCGCGGAACTGGAGCAGTTCATCAAGTCCGCCGGATTTTTCCGCAGCAAGGCGAAGAACATCCAGAACTGCTGCCGCAAACTCGTCGAGCGTCACGGCGGCGAAGTGCCGCGCACGATGGAAGAATTGATCCAACTCGACGGCGTCGGGCGCAAGACGGCGAATGTTGTTTTAGGAAACGCGTTTAACGTAATTGTCGGCGTTGTTGTGGACACGCACGCGATGCGGCTCTCGCACCGGCTTGGTTTGGTCACGGAAAGGACGCCGGAAAAAATCGAACTCGCGCTGATGAAATTACTGCCACAAAAATACTGGCTGCTGTTCAGCCACTGGCTCGTCTGGCACGGACGGCGACGCTGTTTTGCGCGCAAGCCAGATTGTGAAAATTGCGAGGTGAAAAAATTCTGCCCGCAGATTGGCGTGAAAAAACTTTAGCCACAGATGGACACGGATGAAACACAGATAAAAATCCGCAGATTTCGCTGATTGGCGCAGATTAATTTTCCATCTGTATTTTATCTGTGTAAATCTGTGGCTGAATGAATTGGTTTTTTTTCAATTCCGGCAAATGCGACGCCGCGTTTAACATGGCGATGGACGAGGCGTTGCTTGAATCTGTTTCCAAACTTGGCAAACCGGTTTTGCGCTTTTATGGTTGGACGGAACCGGCGGCGACGTTCGGCTATTTCCAAAAATTTTCCGAAGTCGAACGCGCGACATTACTCCGTCCGTTGATTCGGCGTCCGACGGGCGGCGGCATTGTGCCACACGATTTGGATTGGACTTACAGTTTTGTTGTTCCGCCGAATCATGAATGGCAGTTGCTCAAGGCGGAAGAGAGTTATCGTCGCATTCATGAATGGATTCAAAATGCGTTCGCAAAATTGAACGTTGCAACGGAACTCGCGCCATGCTGCAAAAAATCTGCCCCAGGCCAGTGCTTTGCCGGCTATGAAAAATTTGATTTGCTTTGGAAGGGAAAGAAAATCGCGGGCGCAGCGCAGCGCAGGAATAAATCCGGTTTGCTGATCCAAGGTTCGGTTCAGCCGCCGCCTATTACGCTAACGCGAGTGGATTTGGAAAAGGCAATGTGTGGAGTTGCCGTGGAAGGGTTTTCTGTCGGTTGGAGCGAATTTTCTCCGGACATCATGTTGCGCGAACACGCGAAAAAATTGGCGCAAGAAAAGTTTTCACAGGATGGTTTCAATCGGAGGCGTTGAACTGTTTCATGGAAACCAGACCAAATTCGGATTGTTGGTGATTCCCTTGCCCGTTTTGAAGTCCCAGTATTCCGTGTTGCGAAAGCGCGCGACATGGGCATCCAGAAAAACAAATTGCGCGCCGTGATTATGCAGATTGGTGTGGACGTTGTTTTCCTGTGCAACCGGAGCAAGACCTCCGGTGTCGAATAACCAGATCGTGAGCACTGGCCGCCGAACGTTGGTAAGCAGGATTTGTTTGCCGGAACCCGTGCCGTTGACATGTTCATTCAGACAGTAGTGGAAAAGATTTTTTCCATTGCTGCGCCGTGGGTTGGACGGACAAATCCAGATACAACGTCCCGGATCAATGCCCGCGTTTGTGCGCCAGGGCATTTCGGCGTAAGTTGGCAGACGCATGATGCGGGGCAAATCAATATACCAGCCTTCATCAGTTGAACTGCCGCTGGCGGAACCGTCTTTGGGCAGGTAATCGTTATTTTCAGATGCGAAAATCTGCGTTGCCAGTCCCCATTGCCTGAGATTGTTTCGGCAAACCACCGCTTGCACCGATGCCTTGGCGTGACCGATTGCAGACAACAACGATGCGGCAAGAATGGCGATGATGACCACCACCACCAATAATTCGATCAACGTAAATGCCCGAACCCGTGTCATGCCCAATCCCAATTCCTAATTGCAGATACAAATAACAGTTCATCAAAATAATTCAAGTATTTTCTAATCAACCGGCGGCGTTGCCATTGCGCGCCTCAACATCTAATGTAATCGTGCATGGTGCGGCTCGTTCTGTTCGACATTGACGGCACGCTCGTCCACACGGGCCACGCCGGCACGCAGGCTTTCAAAAAAACTTTCGCCACAGAATTCAATCTTCATCACGGCGCGGAAAAAATAAAGTTCGCCGGACGCACCGACGTGAGCCTTGTCCGCGAGTTTTTCAAAATCCACGGACTGCCCGAAACGCCGGAACATTTTTCGCAATTTTTCGAGCGCTACGTTTTCTGGCTCGACCATATCCTTGCGGACACCGAGGGCAAAGTGTGCCACGGCGTGCGCGAATTCATCCGCGATTTGCTCGCGTTGCCAAATCCGCCGGCGCTTGGCTTGCTCACCGGCAACATCCGGCTCGGCGCGGAACTTAAATTGCGTCGCTACGGGCTTTGGGAAATTTTTAAATTCGGCGGATTTGCGGACGACAACGAAGACCGCGATCAAATCGCCGCCGCCGCATTTGAACGCGGCAAGCGTGTACTCGGAAAAAATCTGCGCGCGGAAGAAATTGTCGTCATCGGCGACACGCCATTTGACATTCGCTGCGGAAAATTCATTGGCGCAAAAGTCCTGGCCGTCGCCACCGGCGGCGCGACGCTGGACGAATTGAAAAAGCACAAACCGGATTGGGCGGTGGAAGATTTGACGCGAATCAACGCGCGGGAAATTTGTAAACGGTAACGCTTCAATCAAAAGCCGGAATCAATTGAACAGAAGGCAACGAAGCGAACAAAGTCCTTTGTTGCCTTCGGTTGAATTCTTACGGCGACAATTTTTCGCGGTGCGGCAGGTGATCGCGGTTCCAGCGGCTCAAGGCGGCATCGCTGGTGTCGGCAAAAAGAAATGGCAGCGTCGGCGATTCGACATGGCCGTCGCAAAAGACCACGTTGGCTTTGCCTTGATGTCGCGCGTAACTTCTTTTGGTGCTGTTTTGCACATCGAATGTGTAACCGGATATGTAATTTGTTGGATCTTTGAATCGTGTCAGATTCAAACTGTTATCTCCAATCACATTGTCGTTTCCCCAAAATCCGTCACCAATCGCCATCATTTCACTTGGGTTGACAACTTCAGTTTCACTTACGGGCGGCGCCATTCCGTCCGGACCCCAACTCACCTGTCCGCCAAGTCCAAGAGGGTCGCTTAAGCTCAAGCCAAAAGCATTATAGCCATAACTTATGAAAAGTTTATTTGTCGGCCAGTTGGACGGTTTGGCTGCTGGGCATTTCCAAACGCCTTGGCCAAACCAATTGGAAAAAGAATTTCGTTTTGAATTTCCCGGCATTGAAAGTTCGGTGAACTGCAAAGCAGTTACCCACAATTTCATGTGTTCGGGATAACTTCCTTTGTTATAATTGGGATTTGAGCGCAAAGGATAAACGTTGTTGTCTATGACAAAAGCCTGCAATCCAATTCCAAGTTGCCGCACGTTGTTCACGCATTGAATTCGCAACGCTCTTCCTTTGGCTTGAGAAACTGCCGCCAGCAAAAGCGCGGCGAGAATTGCGATGATGGCAATGACCACCAGCAGTTCAATCAGAGTGAACGCGGAATTTTTATTCTGGCGGCGGCGAGTCATGCCCAAGCGATACTGCATTTCGCCTTTTCTTTCAACGGCCAACATCTAAGCTGCGGGCATGGCGCATTTGCAAAAGGCGATTGAAGATTCCATCGCGACGCTTCGCGGGCTGGCGGCTTTGGAAGAACCGCTAAACCGTGCGGCAAAACTGGTTTTGAATTGCCTGACTTCCGGCAAAAAACTTCTCGTCTGCGGCAACGGCGGCAGCGCGTCGGACGCCACGCATCTGGCCACGGAATTTCTCTGCCGTTTCCGTGAAGACCGCCGTCCATATCCGGCCATTTCGCTTACGGCCAACGGCGAGTTCATGACCGCCGTCTGCAATGATTATCATGCCGACGAAATTTTCGCGCGGCAAATCTGGGGGCTCGGCGAAAAAGGCGACGTGCTGATCGCGTTCACGACGAGCGGTAAATCAAAAAATGTTTTGCGTGCGCTCGAAGAGGCGAAGCGCAAGGGAATCAAAAGCGTCTGTTTCCTTGGACGCGACGGCGGATTTACGAAAGGCGTGGCAACGATTGATTTGATCGTCAAAGGAAATTCAACGGCGCGGATTCAGGAAGGGCAAAAGTTGCTTTACCACGTTCTTTGCGAAATTGTGGACGAAAAATTGCCGAAGAAATAATCAGAAATAGTCCGGCTCGTTTCCCGCCTTCCATTTGATGTTGCAGCCGATGCTGGGCGCTTGAAATTCCGAAGTTGTCTTGCCCGTCAAAACGGCGTCAATCGCGGCGCGTAAATCTTTTCCGGTGATGGGAATTCCATTGCCCGGCCGGCTGCCGTCAAATTGTCCGCGATAAACCAGGCGGCGGCCACGGTCGAAAAGGAAAAAATCGGGCGTGCAGGCGGCGCGATAATTTTTGGCGACGGCCTGCGATTCGTCGTAGAGATACGGAAAAATGTAGCCGGCGGATTTCACTTCGTCCTTCATTTTTACGGGGCTGTCGTCAGGATAATTTTTCGCGTCATTGGAATTGATGCCGACGATGGCGGCGCCGCGCGGCGAGTAATCGCATGCCAGTTGCGCGAGTCCGCCGCGGATGTGAATCACATACGGACAATGATTGCACATAAAAATCACGAGCAGCGCGGGCGCATTTTTGAAATCCGCGAGCGCGACAATTTTTCCGTTTGTGTCCGGTAATTGAAAATCGGGTGCCATCGTGCCCAGCGGCAGCATGGTGGACGGTGTCAGTGCCATGTTGGTAATTTGAATTGGTTCACGATTTTTCGCAAGTAGCGAAGTTTAAGTTTGTTTCTTTCGGCAACTGCAATTTTAATTGTCGCCACCGTGTCCAAGAACATCGTTTATTTCGATCTCGAAACGCAAAAGTCCGCCGATGAAGTCGGCGGCTGGAACAACATTGTGCGCATGGGCATGAGCATCGGCGTGACATTCAGCGCCGCCGGTGGCTATAAAATTTATCACGAAAAATCCGTGAACGATTTAATCACGGAGTTGCAGCGCGCGGATTTGATTGTCGGCTTCAACAACCTGCGGTTCGATTACGAAGTGCTGCACGGCTACACGTCGTTTGATTTGCGACAGCTGCCGACGCTGGACATGATGGTCGAATTGCAAAACATTTTAAACCACCGGCTTTCACTCGACTCGATTGCAAAAGCAACTTTCGGCGTGGAAAAAACGGCGGAAGGCCTGCAGGCAATCCGGTGGTTCAAAGACGGCAAGCTCGCGGAAATCGCGGAGTATTGCTGCTACGACGTGAAGCTGACGAAGCTCGTCCATGAATACGGTCAACACCACCGGCAATTGCATTATAGCAATCGCTTCGGAAAAAAAATGACCGTGCCGGTGAACTGGTGAATCAGCTTGGATTTTCGTTTGGCAGATAAGCGTGAAAAAGCGGCTCCAATTCCTTGAGGCTGTCTTCGATGCTGGAGAAAGCCATGATGGAGGCGAAACAATCCAACCCAACCAGCGCATTAAGGCTCGCGTCGCGCGGATTGATGCTGACCAACCGTTTAGTGAAACTTTGATTGACCTGCGCGATGTCTTCGTAAATGTGCGTGTAATTTTCCAGCTTCCAGTCGGGCGTTTCGCCGTGTTGCGCGCGGAAGTATTGCGCGAGCAAATACATCGAGACGGCGCGGAACAAAGTTTCATCAACGGAGGAAAACGGCAGGTGAGTGAAAACCATCGGCCTTAATTTATCCATGATGGGACAACCGCTGGTGACCATATAAATCCCCATCAGCGCACTGATGCCATATTGCACGGTTGACCGTTTATGATATTCACGCTCCTCGCTGCGAATGGTGACTTCCGCCTCCTCAATGGACAGTGAATCCTTGAACGATTCGATGATGTCCACGAGGTTTGCCGCGATAGGACAGTCTGAATGTTCTTCCGGCTTGAGCGGACAATTCGGGCACTGATGATGCGTCAGCTTTGTCCAGCTTCGAATCGTGGTTGTCTGCTCGGTGACAAATTGCAGCGAAGGCTTTTGCAGTCGAACGTAAAATCGTTTTTTTCTCCCATCGAGGAGTTTGAATTCGTATTCAAGCGTTAAAGTTTGTTTATCCATTGTATCTTCGACAAGCACCATAAACGAGAAGCTTCACAAGGCAATTAAATTCTTCCACGAGAAATCAAAAGAATTGCCGCCGCGCTTTTTTCGCGGCAATCTCTGCATCCAATTATGCAGCAGGCAAACCTTGGTATCATTGGTCTCGGCACAGTGGGCGGTGGCGTTTTTGACGCGCTGCGGCTCAATGGTGGCTTGTTGTCTTCGCGCATTGGCGTCCGCGTTCACGTCGTAAAAGTCGCCGTCAAATCGTCAAAAAAAAATCGCGCGGTGAAAATTCCGCGCAGTTTGCTCACAGAAAGCTGGCGTGAAGTGGTCAATGACTCGGACATCCACGTCATCGCCGAACTCGTTGGTGGCACGACTGTCGCCCGTGAAATCATTTTGTCCGCGCTGAAGCTCGGCAAGCCGGTTGTCACGGCGAACAAGGCGTTGCTTTCAGCGCACGGCGAGGAACTTTTTGCTGCGGCAAAAAAATACGGCGCGAATCTTTATTACGAAGCCAGCGTTTGCGGCGGCATTCCCATCATCAAATCACTTCGTGAAGGATTTGTCGGCAACCGCATCAACGCGCTTTACGGCATCGTCAACGGAACCTGCAATTACATTTTGACGCGCATGAAACTCGAAGGCGCGGATTTCGGCGCGGTTCTCGCTGACGCGCAGCGGCTCGGTTACGCCGAAACGCCGCCCGACCTCGACATTGACGGCCACGACGCCGCGCACAAGATTGGAATTCTCGCGTCGCTCGCGCATGGCTTTTGGGTAAACCCCAAAAAAATCTACGTCGAAGGAATTCGTCACATCAGTGCACTCGACATTAAATTTGCCGGTGAACTTGGCTATACCATCAAACTGCTCGGCATCGTCAAAAAAATCGAAAGCGCTTGTCGCGTGCAGGTTTCCGTCTATCCAACTTTGATTCCAAACGCACATGTTCTCGCGAGCGTGAATGACGCTTTCAACGCCGTCTTTGTTCGCGGCGACGTTGTCGGTGATTCGCTTTTTTACGGACGCGGCGCGGGCAAGGACGCGACGGCCAGCGCCGTCTTGAGCGATCTCGCCGACGCCGCGCTTGATTTGAAATTCGCCAGCAAACATCGCCTGCCGCCATTTGTGCCGCACGAATGTTCCGGCGCGGTCGTGCCGATTGAAGACGTCGTCTCGCAGTATTTCGTCCGGTTAGATGTGGTGGACAAACCCGGCACGCTCGCAAAAATCGCCGCGATTTTCGGCCAATCCAAAATCGGCATTTCGTCCGTCATTCAACCCGAAGGCCACGAAGGCGAAGGCGTTCCGCTGATTTTTATGCTGCACTACGCGACCAACGGAGCAGTAATCGGCGCGCTGGAAAAAATCGGCAAGTTGCCGGTCATCAAAAGCAAACCGGTGATGTTGCGCGTGGAAAATTTCGAGTGAAGAAAGCTTCGCGCGATCCGTAAATTTCTCATGCCGCTTTTATTTTCATCTACGAACGGTCAATCGCCAGCAGTCACTCTGCGCGAGGCGATGCTCGCCGGACAAGCACCAGATCGAGGACTTTATTTTCCTGAAAAATTTCCGCCTCTCGCGTTCGACGAAATTTCCGCGTTCACCAAGTTGCCGTATCACGAAATCGCATTTCGTGTTCTCTCAAAATACACCGAAGGCGTCATTCCGTCCGACGTGCTCGCCGCGATTTGCCGCGACGCCTACAACTTCGACATCCCGCTCGAAAAAGTTTATGACCGCGTTGTGGTGATGCGGCTGGATCAGGGTCCGACGGCGTCGTTCAAGGATTTTGCCGCGCGCATGATGGCGCGCATGATGGGAAGATTTTTGCAGGAGGATGGAAAACAATTAACGATTCTCACCGCGACCAGTGGCGACACCGGTGCAGCGGTGGCGCACGCGTTTCACAATGTTCCCGGCATCCGCGTCATTGTGCTGTTTCCGATGGATGAAGTCAGTTTGAGCCAGCGCAAGCTGATGACCACGTTGCGCGACAACGTCCGCACCGTGGCGATTGACGGCAAGTTCGACGACTGCCAGGCGATGGTGAAGCAAGCCTTTGCCGATCCGGCGCTAAAACATATTCCGCTGTCGTCCGCCAATTCCATCAACATCGGACGCTTGCTGCCGCAAAGCGTTTATTATTTTTACGCCGCGTCGCGGTTGACGAAGCCGGGCGAACCGATTGTGTTCTCCGTGCCAAGCGGAAATTTCGGCGACATGATGGGCGCAGTCGTCGCGCGGCAGATGGGCTTGCCGGTCAGGAAACTCATCGTGCCGGTCAATGACAACGACGCGTTCCCGAAATTTCTCGCCGGCGGCGTTTATCAAAAAATTTCACCGTCGCGCAACTCGGTTTCCAATGCAATGAACGTCGGCCATCCGAGCAATCTCGCGCGGCTCGTGGCGGTTTATGGCGGACACATGGACGAGACCGGCAGGATTCATCGTCAGCCCGACCTCGCCGCGATGCACCGCGATTTGTTTTCCAGTTCCGTTTCCGACGAGCGCACGCGCGAGACGATCCGCGAAGTCTGGAACAAATACGGATTGCTCCTCGAAGCGCACGGCGCGGTTGCGTGGCGCGGCTTTCTCGACTGGCTGGCCACCGAGCCGCTCAACGGCCTGCCTGCCGTGATTCTCGAAACGGCGAATCCGGCGAAGTTCCCGGAAGAAATTGAAAAGACGATTGGCTTTGCGCCCGACGTGCCGCCCGCGATGACCGCCGCCATCCAATTGCCGGAGGATTTCGACCGCATGGGCGCGGATTACGGGAAGTTCCGGGAGTATTTGATTACAAAACACGCTTGAAATTTAGTCGCGCGAAGGACGCGAAGTTTTTTTTGACACGGATTTCACGAATTAACACGGATTCAATTTTTCAAAGCCCGTAGGGCTGGCATCTTTGTAGTTGGAAAATTGAAAACGACCAAAGCTTCGTAGGAGCGAAATCCTGTGGCGTCGGTCTGTGACCGACGACGGCGCTGACACAGCGACGCTACAACCGATGATGCCGCCCCGACGGGGCTTGTCCCTCGCCCATCGGATGGGAGAGGGTGGCCGCAGGCCGGGTGAGGGATTTAGTTTGTTTGGGTTTCTAGATACACGCACATTTTAAGTCTTGGCCGTGAAAGGCGCAAGTGAACAACTGTATATGCTGCGGCGGTGAAATCAAAAAGTTTGGCAGCTTCAAAACCAAGTCGGCAACGGTGCAACGCTTCCGTTGCCTTAACACGGCTTGCGGGAAAACATTCAACGAGCAACGCCGTTTCATCGGCATTTGTTTGGACGAAACTAAAATCGTTCAAATCGTGCGATGCTTGAGCGAAGGCTGTGGCGTTCGCGCAACGGCGAGACTGTGCGGCTGTGACAAGAACACTGTGCTTGAAGTGATTCGTGTCATCGGCGCGAAGTGTGAACGCTTTCACGATGAGATTGTGCGCCACGTCAAAACCGAATCCATTCAACTGGACGAACTTTGGGCGCGTGTTGGCATCCGCCAAAGTCGTGCAAGTTTGTGGGAAACCGAGCGCGGGGACTTCTACACGTTCCTTGCGCTTGAACGCCGCACGAAACTGATTATCTCGCATCTCACTGGCAAACGTGATTACAGCAACACAAACGACTTCGTTGCTGACTTGGCCGAGCGGGTTGACGGCGTGGTTCAAATCACTTGTGACGGCTGGTCGGCTTATGTCCCGACGCTCCGCGCTCACTTGCTTGGCCGTCTCAATCTCGCCGTTATGCAAAAGATTTATGGCAAGAACAACAACCCGCTTCAATTGGTTGACCCGAATCACCGATACAGCCAGCCCAAATGCACAGGCATCAAATTGAGAACGTGCGCTGGCGAGCCTGACGTGGACAAGATTTGCACGTCACACATAGAACGCCTCAATTTGAGCGTCAGGACGTTTAACAGACGCTTCACGCGCCCTTTGCGCCGGATGGTCACGCAAGCTGGCAAATCATCGTCATTCCGTCGCGCTATTCGTGGTTTGTCACAACTTCTGCAAGATTCACAACACGCTCGGTTGCACGCCAGCATTAGGCGCAAGGCTCACAGACCATAACTGGACGATTGAAGAACTGGTCAAGAGACTTTCAGAAACAATTTGACAGACACTATCCCGTTATACCTAATGTTAAATAAATAGGTCCGCTGAACATATATAGCCACCCTTGCCAATAACCATATTCTAAACTATTCCAATAAAACCATCCGTAAAGCCCACCAAGTAAAAATTGAAAGGTCGCAACTATAAAAAGAAGATTTGCCGTTGGCATCGAGTCTTTTTCAAAGGTAAATGGATTTTTCAAATCAGTCCTTTTTGTAGAACCTCTAAAAACGTCGTGTGATCAGCTATCTATTGAGGATGATAGCTTAAGTTGTACATATTTTGGCGTAATTGCATGAATCAAAATCTGGATTGTAATTCTTACTAGCGCAATCATACATAGCTATGCGTCGAAAGACGCGCTTTCGCGAGTTCTGCATCCGATTCGCAATTTTCTTTTCCGCAGCCGCAGCCGGTTTCTTCCTGATCGCTGAAATCGTGGCTGTCCCAGTTCGGATCGAGGCCGAGGTCTTTGAGCATCTGCAGGTCTTTTTCGACGGGCTGGTTCAGCGTGGTGAGATAGTTGCCCACCATCAGCGCGCTCGCGCCGGCCATGAAGATCATGCTTTGCGCGTCGCGCAGGTTCACGGTGCGTCC
>JBEKZT010000044.1:0-11935 GCA_049509595.1 Verrucomicrobiota bacterium | reverse complement strand
TGCTGGCAAAATTCGAACGGCGCGGCAACAAAATCGCGTGGCACGCGGCAGTTGGTGGTTTGCCCAAATGCGTCAAATCGTGAGCAATGCAATGGATTGGGAAACCGCCGGTGAACCGCGACCGGAGCAAATCTGGATTCCCGGCGCGCGGCGCGAAGTAAAAGTTTAAGCTTCCCAAGTCCGCGAACTGACGCGGCACCACAACCGCGCCGGCTATTCCCCTGTCACCGAATAGCCGGCGTGCACAAATTCACGGATGATAACCAGTTCAGTTTCGCCATGAATCGTGTGGACTTTGGGGAATTCGCGCCATTCAATTTGGATGCCGGCAGCTTTGAGCAGAGGAATCTGCGAGCGGACTTTTTCAATTGGAATGAGCGTGTCATTCGTTCCATGCGTCATAAGCAAACGTTGTTGCCGTGCAGCGGGCGAAAGTTCTTTCAGCAATTTTTGCGGTTCACATATCCAACCGCTGATGCCAACGATGCCCGCAAACCGATGCGGATAACGCAATCCAATTTCAACGGCCATCAAACAACCCTGCGAAAATCCACAGAGTGTTATTTCTTCAATTAGGAAGTTTTTCGCCCGCAGGTCTTCAAGCAAATCGAACAGCAGCTTTTGACTGCGCCGGACGCCGGGGGCAATATCGTTCAAATCAAACCATGAATAGCCGCCGTAGTATTCGTCCGGTGCGTTGACAAGCAGATAATTCAGCCACGGCAGGTTCAACGCGTCCGGCAGCCAGCGATAGCCTTCGATGCTATCGCCGAGTCCGTGCAGCATGAGCATCAAACGCCGGGAATTTTTTTCGACAGCGGGAATCAATTCACTTTGCAGCATGAAATTATTTTTCCACCGGTGCCGACGATCTCAGCTTGGCAGCTTCCTGATCCGCCCATTGAGACAACTGCTTGCGTTGTTCGGTGCTGAGTCGAGCTTCAGGATGCAACAAAGTGTATTTGGCGGGCGGCATTTCGTTGTAGTCCAGTTCTTCGCTGATGTCTTCCAATCGCTTCGCTGCACGTTCGGGAAAATCACGCGGCCACTCGGAAAAATTCAGCCGTTCGCGGCCGTGATTCACATCACTTGTTACCAGCCACGACACCGGTGCAATGCGGCTATACCATGGCCATTTTGTTTCATAAGAATGGCAATCATAACATGCCGAATGCAACATCGCGGCGATTTTCAATGGCGGCGTGTTTGCATCCATCAAATCATGTCCGGACGAAATCGGCGGATTTGTGCGAGCTGGATTTGTGAATTGCAACGCCGCGAACGTCACAATTGACAAACCGAAAATCCATTTTAATGTCTTTTTCACTATATATTTTGATGCGCAAACAAAAATAAAGTTTCCGCATGCGCAATTAAACGTTTCGCGTCAAATTTATACCCAGTCGCAATAATTTTTTAACATCAGCACCTGATTTGGCTTCCGCGTAAATCCGCAAAATTGGTTCAGTACCCGAACCGCGCAGCATGAGCCACGAAGAATCTTGCGCGATAAATTTTACGCCGTCGAAAGTTTTCATGTCGGCGAGCATTGAGATCAACAATTTTGCTGGCGGATTTTTTTGTAAAAATTCCATAAGCCCAGCACGCTTTTCCAGCGGAAAATGCGTGTCAATCCGCCCATAATGATGCGGACCGAATTGTTTTTCCAGATTCACCAGCATTTTATTGACGGAAATTTTTTCAGTTGCGAGCAGTTCGAGCATTATCAATCCGGCGGCGATGCCGTCGCGCTCGGGAATGTGGTTTTGAAAACCAATGCCGCCGCTTTCTTCCGCACCGAGCAGCACACCGCCCTTGAGCATCTCGGAACAAATGTATTTGAAGCCGACACCTGTCTCGACCAGCGGCAAGCCGTAAGCTGCGCATATCTTATCTACCATTGAAGTCGTCGTCAGTGCCTTAACAACCCGTCCTCTGCCCTTGCGATTCACAATCAAATGATGCAGCAACAGGCAAATGATTTGGTGTGTCGTTAGATAATTGCCGCGACCATCCATGCCGCCAACACGGTCGGCGTCGCCATCGGTCACAAGGCAGATGTCATGCGGATGAGCGCGCAAGAATTTCTGGCTGCGCACATAATTTATTTCGATCGGTTCAGGATTAATGCCGCCAAACAGAACATCACGTTGCCCGTTTAACGTCGTGACTTTGCAAGTCGTGCCTGCGAGCAATTGTTCAAAACAGCCCGCGCCGACACCGAAAAGCGCATCATGCGCGAAACGCAATTTGGATTTTGCGATCAACTTAAAGTCCACGAGTTTTTTCAGCGCGGCGTAATGCGCCGGGCGGATGTCTTGAATCAAAGCTTGTTTTGCGACAATGGCGGTGTCCAATTTCTTCAACCGGACTGGGTTTTTGTCGAGAAAACCTTCGACTGCTTGGCACGTTTCTGAATCACTTGAGCCACCGTAATATGACTTGAGTTTGAAGCCGTTGAAAATCGGCGGATTGTGGCTGGCGGTGAGCATCACCCCTCCAATCGCATTCAAATTTTTAACGGCGAAGGAAACTGACGGCGTCGGGGTCGGTTCAGGCGTGAGGATAACTTGAAAATTATTTCCGGCAAAAACTTCCGCCGTCGTTTGCGCGAAACGGTCGGAGAAAAAACGGCGGTCGTAGCCAATGATAATTTTTCTTTCTGTTCCAGTGAGAGCATTCGCATTCCAAAAATCCGCCGTCGCCTGCGCGACGCGCGCAACGTTTACAAATGTGAAATCTTCTGCGATGACCGCACGCCAGCCGTCGGTGCCGAATTTGATTTGAGGCATATAAAACTTTACACTTTCAAATCCGCCAACGCCGGGTCGTGCGCGTTAACAACCTTCCGCATTTTTGTCACAGCCACTTTCAGGCTGCGCGCGCTGAACAAACTGGTACCGGCCACAAATGTGTCGGCTCCGACACGGGTGCATTCAGCGGCGGTCTGGAAATCAATGCCGCCATCTACGCTGATGCGATATGGCAATTTCTTTTCGCGCCGCCATGCCTCGGCCTGTTGGATTTTTGGCAGCGTTTCGTGAATAAATTTCTGTCCGCCAAAACCCGGATTTACTGTCATTACGAGCAGCAAATCAATTTGATCCAGATGCGGCTGCGCGAGCGAAATTGAAGTCGGCGGATTGACGGCTAGGCCGACTTTTTTACCGAGCGATTTGATTTTCCAAATCAGCGACGGAACTTGTTCACCGAGTTCGACGTGAACAATCATTTCATCCGCACCGGCTTTGGCGAATGATTCGAGCAGAATTTCCGGCTTGGAACACATGAGGTGAACATCAAAAAAGATTTTTGTCAGCGGGCGGATAGCTTTGACGACTTGTGGGCCGAAGGAAATATTCGGCACGAAATGGCCGTCCATAATGTCGAGGTGCAGCCAATCGGCGCCGGAACGGTCAACGCGTACGGCTTCCTTGCCAAAAGCGGCGTGATTTCCAGCGAGCAGCGAGGGCGCGATAATCATGGATGAAGTTTAAACGGAGTGCGGCAACGAAGAAAGTTGGAAGATGCGCGTTTCAAGAAGGCTGTTTTCCGTCAAGGCAACGGCGCACAGTGAGCCCGAGTGTTTGCGGATGGTAAGGTTTTTGAAGAAAATTCACTTCCGGTTCCAATTTGAAATCTTTGCCGACGATGTCCGCACTGTAGCCACTGGTGAAGATAACTTTGAGTTCGGGACGCTCAACCCAAAGCTTTTCAGCCAGTTCGCGCCCGTTCATGTTGCCGGGCATGATGAGGTCAGTAAGCAACAAATGGATTTCTTCCTTGTGATCGGCCCAAATTTCAATGGCTTCCGCACCGGTGCCGGCCTGAAAAATCTGGTAGCCATACTTTTGCAGGATGCGGGCGACGAGTTCGCGCACAGGACGTTCGTCTTCGACCAGCAGAATCGTCTCGGTACCGCCGCGAACGGTGATCTGCGTGGTGGGTTTTTCGGCTCCGGTTTCTTCCGAGCCGACATATGGAATATAGACGCGAAAAGTTGTGCCCTTGCCAATCCGGCTTTCCACTTCAATCCAGCCTTGATGCTGTTTGACAATACCGTAGACAGTGGCGAGACCAAGACCGGTGCCTTTGCCGACTTCCTTTGTTGTAAAAAACGGCTCGAAGATGCGGGAAAGATTTTCCGACGAAATGCCGGAACCAGTGTCTGATTTACTGACGCAAACAAATTTGCCAACGCGCGCTTCGGGATGACGCTGGACGTGGGTGGCGTTGATTTCCATAATGGAAATGCGCACGGTCAGTTGACCGCCGCGTTGCATGGCATCGCGGGCGTTGACGGCAAGATTGAGCAACACTTGCTCCATCATGCCCGCATCGGCTTCGATCATTGCCGACAACGGGCTGTAATTCAGTTGCAGCGCTATGTCCTCACCCAAAAGCCGCCCGAGCATGTCGGTCATGTTGCCGACGATTTTGTTCATGTCCAATTTCTTGGGCTGGATAAGTTGACGTCGGCTGAACGTGAGCAGTTGCCGCGTCAAGCCGGCGGCGCGTTCAGCAGCCTGCGTAATCTTTTGCGCGGAGTTCGCGGCCGTGTCATCAAGGTTGGATGCCATGAGTAGCGAAGCGTGGCCGTGAATGACAACGAGGATGTTGTTGAAATCATGCGCAACACCGCCGGCGAGCTGCCCGATGGCTTCCATTTTTTGCGCCTGGCGCAGTTGTTCCTCGAGACGTCGCTGTAAAGTTACATCCCGGAACAAACTGAGCAAAAGCAGCGACTGACCATGCGACTCGATAAAGGAATCGTTAATTTCGAGTACCACTGTCTGACCGCTTTGCAATGTATAACGATGTTCAATTTTGCGCTCGCCCGCGCGGATGCGGAAAAATTCACGATGCCGCGCCAGCATTTCCTTATGATTTTCGGACTCAGCATAAACAACCGTGAACGGCTTGCCTTCCAACGCTGACGCTTGCAGGCCGACGAGTTTGCAATAAGCGTCATTGACGGCAACGATCATTCCATCTTCGTCGGTCAATCGCATTCCGTCCGCAGAATTTTCCCAAACCGAACGAAAAAGGATTTCCGAACTGCGCAAAGCCGCTTCTGCGGCGCGCCGTTCGGTAATGTCACGCACGTGCAGTAAAACCGCCGGCTGGCTGTCATATTGAATGCGGCTGGCACGGACTTCCACCGGTATAATCTTCCCATCAGCGCGCCTGCTTTCGGCTTCGATGCGGGACAATTCGCCCCTCGTCACTTTTTGAAAATCACGACGCGCTTCTTCGCGATGATTCGCCGGAGACAGATCTTCCAAGGCATTTTTGCCAATTAATTCCTGCCGTTTGAGGCCATGCAGCGCGCATGCCGTCGGATTGACATCCAGCACATTGGCATTAAAATCTTCAACAAAAATGGCGTCAGGAGAATTTTCAAACAAATCGCGAAAACGCTGCTGATTTTCGCGCAAGGCCTGTTCGGCGCGCAACCGCTCCAGCGCGCCGCCGCAATGATCGGCCAAAACCTGCAACGTTTCGAGATCGCGATTTGTGTAAACGCCGGGCACCTGGCCTTGAATAAATAAGACGCCAATGACACGACTGCCTTTGCGGATGGGTGCGAGCATGATCGTTGCCGAGTTTTCTTTGGTCGCGTCAGGCATGAACAATTCCGCACCACGCTGGATGACACGTTTTACGACATTGGTTGTCGTTTGCGATTGGATGGATTGAGGCAATTCAACTCGGTTTCCGTCAACCGTCGCAATGTTGAGCAGTGAAAAAACTTCGTCACGTTCGGAGGAATAAAGGTCAATCGCAAAATTGTCCCACTTAAAAAGTGCGTCAGCCATTTCGCAAATGATCATCGCCGCTTCAGATGGAGTCGTTGCAGAACTGAGTTCATAACCCAGTTTGGAAAAGATGGAATTGCGATGCTCAATCCGCAAACGCTCGGTCACATCCGTGGCCATTGTCAGCGCAGAAAAACGGCCCTGAAAAACCATCGGACTCCAGATAACTTCGACATCAAGAAAACTGCCGTCCTTGCAGCGATGTTTCCAAATACGCCCGCGACTGCCCTCTGGCGAAGTAAACCCTCCGCGTTCCTGGGTTTTTCTCGGTTGGATGTCCGTCATCTTCATTTTCAGAAATTCTTCAGCCGAATAGCCGTATCGCTGCGTGGCGGCTTCGTTGACTTCCAAAAAAGAAAGCGTTTCCAAATCGAAAACCCACATTGGATTCGGATTGGTTTGAAAAAGTAGGCGGTAGTGTTTCTCGCTTTCGCGTATATTTTCTTCGGCGTGCAGCCGGTCACTCACATCACGCGAGTTAACAACGACAGCACCGATTTGCGGGTCGGCCAGCCGGTTCTGTCCGACAGCTTCTAAATGCCGCCATGATCCATTTTTATGGTGGTAACGGAATTGTAGCGTGATTGTGCGCTCCGGCTTCGCCAAGCCGATTTGAAATACCTTTTGAACTTGAGGCAAATCATCCGGATGAATGTGGGTAAAGACACTTTGTCCGATTAATTCCTCCGGCTCGTAACCCAACACCCGCTTTACCGACGCACTTTTGTAGATGACCATTCCTTCGCCGGTCAAAACCGACAAAACATCAAGTGAATTTTCCGTGAGCGCGCGGAAATATTTTTCGCGGCGAATCAATTCTGTTTCGCCGTGCAACCGTGCGCGGCGTTCCTCGGCTTCTTGCACAGCGCGACGGACGGCGGCCGCCAAGCGCTCGGGCCGTTGCTTGAGCACATAATCAGTTGCGCCGGCCTTTAGACTTTCAATGGCCGCATTTTCACCGATTGTTCCGGAAATAAGTATGAACGGCGTATGGGGATATTTTTTCCGCACCGCTGCCAGCGCTTCCAATCCTGTGAATTGCGGCAAATGATAATCGGAAAGAATGATGTCAAACGTTTCGAGTTCTAGTGCCAGATCAAATGCCGAACGGTCGCCGACGCGTTTCACTTCAGCTTTCAAGCCATCTTGCGTCAGCAGTGCGCGAACCAGATCGGCAAAATCCGGGTCGTCTTCGAGGTGCAAAATGCGCAGCGATTTATCCATTTATCACAGGCTTACTCTCTGAATTTGGAATAACCATGACGTCATGACCACAAAAAACAATTAACTGCTGCAAAAGTAAAGCGGGATGAAACAAGTGGTAGCGAATCGTTTGGCTTTTACCATTGACATTCGCGCGCGTTTGATTATTTTTCGCCCCCTTTAAGCGAAACCATAATTTTGATTTATGCCGAATACGAAGTCAGCCGAACGCCGGATGCGCAATAGTGAACGCAAGCGCCAGCACAACCGGAGTATCAAATCACACTTGCACCATTTGGAAAAAAATTATCGTACGCTGCTTGGGTCAGGCAAAAAGGATGAAGCCGCCAAATTACTACCCGGCGTCAATTCAGCTTTCGACAAGGCCGTCAAATCCGGCACGTTGCCGCGTCCGACCGCCAATCGAAAGAAATCTCGTCTCGCGGTCGCCCTCAATCGCGTGGGCTGAACCGCTTGGATTTCCACAGGCTCATTTTTGCCAGCCTAAATTCGAGCCCGGTCGCCAGACAACCAAAACCATATTTAAGGCTGCGGCGAAAGTTAATTGAGGATGCTTCGGGGAAATATTTCGTCGGACAGCTGACTTCGCCGATCGTAAATCCGTGCCAGAAAATTTGCGCGAGCATTTGATTGTCGAAGACAAAATCATCCGAGTTTTCGTCCAGGGGCAATCTTCCCAAAACCTCCCGTGAGAACGCGCGGTAGCCGGTGTGATATTCCGAAAGCTTCGCGCCAAGCAAAATGTTTTCCACAAACGTCAGAAAACGGTTCGAGACATATTTCCAAACCGGCATGCCACCTTTGAGCGAGTAACCGCCTAAAATTCGGCTGCCCAGCACGCACGGATGTAGTCCGTTGGCGATGATTGAAGCCATCGCTGGGATCAACTTGGGCGTATATTGATAATCCGGATGAAGCATAATGACGATGTCCGCGCCCGCTTCGAGTGCGAGACGATAGCAGGTTTTTTGATTGCCGCCGTAACCGGTGTTACGTTCGTGAACATGAACATGAATGCCTTCGAGCGAGCGTGCAACCGCCACGGTATCATCGCGACTACGGTCGTCCACGAGAATGATTTTGTCCACGATGCCCTGCGCCCGCACTTCGTCGTAAGTCTGGCGCAGCGTCTGCGCGGCATTGTAAGCCGGCATCACCACGACAATTTTTTTTCCGCCAAACATGAACTTCCGAATTTTCACGCACATGATGCTAAAAGGTATCCTCAACCAGAAGTTAAAAATTCCTCGATGTCCATAATCACACGCGCGGTCGAATTGCTTGTCCGGCTTGGCTTGGCAACAACCAAAAAACCTTAAAAAACTTCTTGCGCGAAACCGTTCAATTGATATATTGCGCGCCCGCTTTCAAATTGGAAACGGGAAATTTTATTAAACCATTAACAGACAATTGTTCTTTCTATGGCTGCACAACGCATACGAATTCGACTTAAGGCCTATGACCATCGCGTCATAGACCAGTCGGCGCGTGAAATCGCGGACACCGTCAAACGCACCGGCGCGCGCGTTGCCGGGCCGATTCCGCTGCCAACGCGCATCGAACGCTTCACCGTTCAACGCTCACCGCACTCCGACAAAAAATCGCAGGAAACTTTCGAGCAACGCACCCACAAGCGGCTGATTGACATCCTCGACCCGACTGCCAAAACCGTGGATGAATTGAAAAAACTCAATTTGCCCGCCGGTGTGGACATCACCATCAAAATTTAATTTGTTATGCCACTCGGACTTTTAGGAAAAAAACTTGGACATACGCGTATTTATGACGCGACCGGAAACGTGATTCCTGTGACCATTGTGCTTGCCGGTCCCAATCGCGTCTTGCAGGTCAAAACGCAAGCTGGCAAAGACGGTTACAACTCCGTTCAACTCGGTTTCGACGATCAAAAAGAACAGCGCGTGACAAAACCGTTGCTCGGTCACATCAAAAAACACAACGGCGCGGCGGTAAAACGCATCAAGGAATTTCGCAATTTTTCAAAAGAAGTGAAGCCCGGCGACGTTCTTGGCCCAACGTTGTTTGCAGCTGGCGATTTTATTGACGCGATTGGTATCACTAAAGGCCGCGGTTTTGAAGGCGTCGTGAAACGGCATCGGTTCGCCGGCGGCGATTCGACGCACGGCGCGAAAGGCTGGCATCGCCGCAGCGGCGCGATTGGTCAGCGTTTGTTCCCCGGCACCGTCATGCGCGGCATGAAGATGCCCGGGCACATGGGACAGGTTCAACGCACGACACAGAATCTTCAGGTCATTCAAGTGCGTGAGGCGGACAATTTATTGCTCATTAAAGGTGCGATTCCCGGCGCGGAAGGCGATTACGTCATCATTCGCGAATCCAAGAAACGTCCGAAGGGTTGGAAGCCGCCGGTCAGCATTGCACCGATGAAACGCAAGGCTGCTGATACAAAGGCAGAGAAAAAAGCCGAACCCAAAGCCGAAGCAAAGAAATAATTTAGCAGGCCATGAAAATTGCCATTAAAAATATCGAAGGAAAAAGTCAGGGTGAACTCGAAGTGAAGTTTGCACTGATTGAAAGCGGGAAAGGCACGCAGGCCGTCCACGACACGGTCGTCGCGCATCAAGCCGCGCAACGCAATGGCACCGCCTGCACCAAGACTGTTGGCGATGTCCAAGGTTCCAACAAAAAGCCCTGGAAGCAAAAAGGCACGGGTCGTGCCCGCGCCGGTTCGGTTCGTTCTCCGCTGTGGGCCGGTGGCGGCGTGGTCTTCGGACCGAAGCCCCGCGATTTCAGCAAAACCGTCACGCGCAAGACACGGCAACTTGCGTTGCGAAAAGCGCTGAGCGAGCGGCTCAAGGCCGGCGACGTGGTGGTCGTGGATGATTTGAAACTCACTTCACCAAAGACAAAAGAATTCGTCGGCGTCATTTCCGCGCTGGAATTGAAAGGCACAACGTTGATTGTTTCTTCGGCGGCGGACAAAAATCTGACGCTCGCATCGCGCAACGTCGAAAAAGTCGCGCTGACAACGAGTGATTCGCTGAATACTTACGATGTGCTTCGTCCCGACAAGCTGCTCTTCACCCGCAGCGCATTTGAAAAGGTCGAAGCCCGGCTGGCCATTGATTGATTGCCGATTCAACGATTTAACAATTCACGATTCAACGAACCATGAACGCTTTTGAAATCATCAAGACTGTCCGGCTGACAGAAAAAGGCACGCGGCAGGGTGAAAAATATAATCAATACACCATCGTGGCCGATCGTCGCGCGAACAAAACGGAAATCCGGCAGGCCGTGCAGGAATTGTTCAAAGTCAAAGTCACAAAAGTCAACACATTGAATGTGCGCGGCAAATTCCGTCGCCAGCGCACGTTGCAAGCCGGCCAGGTGCCGGGCTGGAAAAAGGCGATTGTGACGTTGAAAGACGGCGACAAGATTGTTTTGACCTAAAGTCTTTTAAATTTTCAAGGCGCGGAGTGAAGTTCACTTCGCGCTTTTTTATTAGCATTGAAGTGGCAACTCGCTTAATTTTTCTCGCTTTGAAAAAGAATGGTCGCCCCGAAATTCCGCGCAAGACGATTTATCGTCTCTCGATTTATCTGCGCTGCCTTGCGCGATTGCACGAGAACGGCATTGGCACGGTTTCCAGCGAAGCGCTCGCCAAAGCCGCCGGTGTCAAACCGACGCAACTTCGCAAAGACCTCGCCTATTTCGGCACATTCGGCACGCGTGGATTGGGCTACGATGTCACGGAGCTGTTCAAAAAAATTTCCGAGGAACTCGGCACGTCGCGTTTACAACCCGTCATTCTCGTTGGCGTCGGACATCTCGGACTCGCGCTGCTTTCGTATCGCGGATTTGAAAAGGAAGGATTTGAAATCGTCGCCGCGTTCGATGCCGACCCGCGGCGCAAACGCGACAAGCCGACCAAGCAGCCGATTTACGGCATGGAAGAACTGGCGGCGTTCGTCAAAAAGCAAAACATCCGGATGGCCATCCTCACCGTGCCCGCCGCCGTCGCGCAGGAAGTGGCAAACCAACTTATTGAGGTCGGCATTACCGGCATTTTGAATTTTTCACCGATTGTGCTTTCCGTGCCCGAAGAAGTCATGGTGAACAACGTGAACCTCGCCATCGAACTGGAAAATCTGAGCTACTTCACGCAGGAGTAAAATCTTCAATACATCAGCATCGCCGCGTCCTGCGCTGGACAACGACGCGATTTACTTAGCAATGAGTCGAAGAACTATTTAGAAAACCGTCCACCTGCATTATCAGTAAAACGTCGCTTTTCAGGCCATACAACATTGATTTTCAACGAGGTGAGCCATTTCTTAATATCGGAATCCTTTTTTTCTAGTTTCTCCGGGAGAAGAATTGCTTTGTGTTTAACAGATAGTTTTGGATTTTTTTGGGCTTGAAAGGCATAATCCAAAAGCTGCCCTACTGCCATTCTAATATATTCTCGCTGCTTCGAGCCTTTGGCTTCGATTAAGTTTCTTGTCTTCTCTTCATATCCATCGCATTGAAGCCTCTTATATCTTGCCGCCGAAAGCTTGCGCCCCCGTTGTTCAAGAGCGTGCCCATACCGCTTGAACAACTTAGCTTCGGTCTTTATTGCTTTTATGATTTGTTCTTTTTTTTGGACATTGAAAAAGTGTCTCTGGTGTTCCGGCAGAGCCACTAAATATGAATTAACATCTTTTAGTTTGGTAGGGACGCACCGCCGGGGCGTCCGTTCGTTTCCCCGGACATCGCGGCGCGATGTCCCTACCTTCCAGCCCCGTCAGGGCGGCATATTCGGTAGGGCGAGGCTACTGACGAGCCGGCTCGCGAGGACGCTCGCCCCACCAAATTTAAGATGTCACTCCTACGGAGTTTTGGGACATTTGATTTCATGGGCTACAAAG
>JBEKZT010000043.1:0-12323 GCA_049509595.1 Verrucomicrobiota bacterium | reverse complement strand
TCAGTGACTTAAATTCTCAATCTGGAGGAATCATTAAAATTAGTGAAAGTCTTTCAGTCGTTTTCAGTTTTGACACAAACAATGTTTTAACAAACGTTCAGAGCAAGATTGAATATACAGGTCCGTAAAAAATCAGATGCCCACCCTCATTTGCTTCGCCCTGAAAGAAGAAGTCGCGCCGTTTCGGAAAATCGCGGCGGGCAAAACCGGCATCACAATTTTGCTCACCGGCATCGGCCGCCAGAACGCCGAAAAATCCCTGCGCGAATTTCTCGCCACCCATTCACCAAAACTCGTGCTGACCTGCGGTTTCGCCGGCGGACTGAATCCAGAATTGAAACTCGGCGACGTGATTTTTGAACTCTCAACTGCCAACCCTCAACTCTCAACCCGCCTCCTTGCCACCGGCGCGAAGCCGGCAACATTTTTCTGCGCCGACCGCATCGCCATCACCGTCGCCCAAAAGAAGAATTTGCGTCACGAAACCGGCGCGGACGCGGTGGAAATGGAATCGGCAGGCATCCACTCCGTCTGCGCAGAAAGGAATATCCCCTGCGCCACCGTCCGCGTGATCTCCGACGCGGCTGGCGAAGATTTGCCGCTGGATTTCAACGCGCTGGCCAAGCCGGACAAGAATCTGGATTACGGAAAATTATTCCTGGCCATCGCCAAATCGCCCGGAAAAATTCCCGCATTGATGCAGTTGCAGAAGAAAACCAAGTTCGCGGCGGCGCAACTTGCCGACGTTCTCGCCAAAATCACTTTTCCGTGACCGGCGTTTGAGAAGAAGTTGGCGGCGCGGTTTTTTCCTTCGCGTGTTCGCTGTAGCTGATGAACGCCGCGCCGATCACAATCAGGATCACGCCGAACCAGCGCACGATGGAAACGCTTTCGCCCAAAAACCACATCGCAGCGAACGTCGCGAACACGAAGCTCAACGCGGTGAGCGGCCAGAGAAAGCTGATGTCGCTCTTGGACATCAAAATCAGCAGGCAAAGAAAAAACAGCGCTTCAAAAAAAACGCCGAGCAGGATCTGCGGATTCGTTGCACCGGCTTTCACGACACGAAAGATTTCGGCGACGGTGTAACCGTTCAGGTCGCCGACGTGGGTGATTCCTTTCTTCAGCAGAATGACGCCGGTGGACTCGAAGACAAGGCCGACAATCAAAATCAAAAGCAGTTTAATCATAAATCCTGGTAACGAATCAGTTCGATGCCGAGTTTTTTAATCTGTTCCTTCACATGCGGACTGACGAGGGCATCGAACTCATTCTTAAATTCGTCGAGCGACGGATGCGAGTAAAGCTCGGAATCGCCGGGCGGCAGTTCGGGCAGCAATTTTAAAATGTAATCTTCGTCCACGCGCGAATCCTGTAAAAGTCCAAACGTGATTTGCGCGTGGCGGATTTTTTTGGCGTCCAGAATTTTTCGCGCCCGACGGGAAAGCATTTCAAAAATCGTCGCGTGGGTGACGCGGGTAAAAAATTTACCCTGCGTCATGCGGCGGCTGCGCGCGAGGCAATCACGCGTCAACCGCAAATGGCGGATTTGAAATTTTTCCGCATCTTCCATCAAGATTTTGAAAATAGCCGGATGCAAATGTAGATGCAGATGGCCGTTGACGTGGTCGAGCGGCAAGTCGGTAGCGTGGAATTTTTCAAATTGCGCATGGATTTCCGCGCGAAGTTGTTCGCGCAAATTACGATTAAAAAAATATTTCATTCCGACGCCGACGGGACAGTTGGAAAATTCTCCACGTGAATTGACGAGGCTGGGAATTTTTTCGGGCGGCAGCGCGGAATGGCCTTGCAGCAAAGTCAGGTGCAAGCCGACTCCGAGTTTTGGATTTTCCTTTGCCAACTTCACGGCCTCTTCAAAACCGGATTCGTTCACCATCAAACTTGCGCTTGTCAAAATGCCTTCGCGATGCGCGCGAATGACGGCTTCGTTGACGGAAGGCGAAAGGCCGAAGTCGTCGGTATTAACAATCAGGCGGCGAACGGAATCACGGCGTTCCATAATTCGGAGTTTTAGAATTATAGATAAACCGCGTCCACGCGCGAAAAACCAAAAACAGTTTTTGTGGTTTGCTAACACGGATTGGCTGTGCACCGAAGATATTAAATTTTTCGCGTTCCAGTTTTTGCAGCAATTTCCAATAGACTGAACCCATAAGTTCAGCGGCGACCATTGATTTGCGGTCTCCGCCGGGTAATGTTTTTCGCGCGAGTTCATAAAAGCATTTCGCCCGTCCGGCCATGCTCGCGGCGAGCGCATGGAATTTTTCGGAATATTTAAAATTCAAAATGTCATCCTCACCGACGTGGAATTTCTTGAGTTCGTCGAGCGGCAGGTAAATGCGCCCGCGTTCAGCGTCGGTTTTCACGTCGCGCAAAATGTTGGTCAGTTGCAGTGCCTTGCCCAGATGGATGGCGTAGTCGCGGCAGGTGGGATTTTTGTAGCCGAAAATTTCAATACTCAAGAGCCCGACGACGGACGCTACGTGATAGCAATACTTTTCCAGCGCCTCAAAATTTTCGTAGCGATTTCTCGCCAAATCCATCTCACAGCCTTTGATGAGTTCGTCGAACAATTCAAAATTAAGGCTGAATTTTTGAATGATTGGTTGCAATTCCTGATTCACCAAAAATTGTGGCGATTGATTTTGGCAGGCGCGTTTCACATCGTCGCGCCATTCGGCGAGCTGCGCGCGGCGTTTTTCGGTCGGGACGTTTTCGTTATCGGCTACGTCGTCCACTTCGCGACAAAGGGCGTAGAGGGCGGACATGGCATCGCGTTTTTGCCGCGGCAGCAGAACGAACGCAAGCGCAAGGTTCGAAGCGCTCTTGCGGGTAATCGCGCGGCTGTGGTGCATCGCGGTTATGGTATTTCAGATTGAGGCGGTGTTGGGGGCTGTTGCGAACGGACAGGCGGCAAACCGCCGGTCTGGGCGAGCGTCGGATTCATGGGGCGATGTTCACGGCGCCGGTGCCGATAGCTTTTGCGGACACGGATTTTGCCTTCACCCGAATCGGTTTCTAATCGCTCATGATGGCTTGAATGATTGTGATGTTTGTGCCGGCGCTTTGATTTTTTTCGGAAAAGAATAAGCCAGACAAGCACGATGAGTGTGACTAGTGCAATCGCGCCAAGCACGATTAAAAAATCAAAAAATCCCGGTGAAAGCGGGGTCATGGGCGGCAGTTGATCTTCCGAGTTCATGAATAGTTAAGTTTTGATAATTTCTCGTTCGTTGGCAACAGCCGCTTCACTTTCCGCGCTGTCGGCAACGCTTATATTTAACCGCTGCATTCGATAGCGCAAGGAGTGGCGCGTAATTTTGAGCCGCCCGGCGGTGCGCATGGCGTTGAAATCATTTTGTTCCAGTACCTTCAAAATCAATTCGCGTTCCGCGCGCGCCAGCGCGGCATCAAGCGAATCGTCGCTGGAAATTTTCGACCAGTCCATTTTTTGCAGATGAGTTTCTAATTCAAAACCGGGAAGGCTCGACGTCTGGATTTCAGACGTTGTTTCCAAAATCAGGGCGCGTTCGATGACGTTGCGTAATTCACGAACATTGCCCGGCCAGCGGTGGGAAAGAAGCTCCTCTCGCGCGGCAGACGAAATGCTTTTTATATTCTTGTTCATGACCGCGCCGAGCGTCTTTAAAAAATGTTCCGCGAGCAAAAGAATGTCCCCGCCGCGCTCGCGCAGCGGCGGCAGACGAAATTGCACGACATTCAACCGGTGAAACAAATCTTCGCGGAACTGGTCTTTGGCAATGGCGCGGCTGATGTCCTGGTTCGTCGCGGCAATAAGGCGGACGTTGACGCGCAATTCCTGCGTGCCGCCAACGCGCGTGAACGTGCCGTCTTCCAAAAATCGCAGCAGTTTGGCCTGGAGCGGCTTGCTCATGTCGGCGATTTCATCAAGAAAAATCGTGCCGTTGTCCGCTTCTTCAACGCGCCCGTGTTTTTGCGCCAACGCGCCGGTGAACGCTCCTTTTTCGTGACCGAACAATTCACTTTCCAGCAGCGTTTCGGGAATCGCGGCACAGTTGATGCGAATGTAACTGGCATTTCGCCGCCGGCTCAAACCGTGCAGCGCGCCGGCGACGAGCTCCTTGCCAACGCCGCTCTCGCCAAGAATCAGCGCGCGCGCGTCCGTCGGTGCGACCGTTAAAATCAGTTGCCGCACCTCGCGCATTTTGGACGATTCGCCGATAATCTGGTTGAAACTGTAAATTTCACCGGCGCGCGAACGGAGCGCGGCATTTTCCTGAAGCAGCCGGTAACGTTCGGCGCAACGCGCGGCTGCATGAAGCAATTCTTCGGGAGCAAATGGTTTGGCCAGATAATCAATTGCGCCGGCCTTGATCGCTTCAACGGCAAGTTTCGACGTGGCGTAGGCGGTGAGCATCAACACGGGAATATCCGGCCATTGACTATGGATTTTTCCGAGTAATTCGTAGCCGCTCATGCCGCCGAGGCGCGCATCGGTGATGACCATGAAAAATCCCTCGCGCGCAAGCAGGTTCAACGCTTCTTCGGCGGATTCGACCGCGCGAACAGTGTGACCCTCGTCGCCCAGCATTGTCTGGAGCGACAGGCGCATATTTTTCTCGTCATCCACGACGAGCACAGGTGGCAATGGCGCGTTCATTTAGTCAGTCTCATCAACGTTTTCGCCGGAAAGCGTAGCGTAAATTTCGCCCCTTTTCCAAGCTCTGATTCGACAAGCACATTGCCACCATAAAGCTCGACGTTGTGCTTTACAATGGCCAAGCCGAGACCGGTGCCGCGTTCCTTGGTAGTGTAGTAGGCTTCAAAAATGTATCCGCCTTTGCTGGGCGGAATGCCGGGTCCGTCGTCACCCACGGAAATTTCAATGGCGTAACTGCGGCGACATTCGGCGGAGACGTAAATGTTTCCCTTGTCGCCGATCGCCTCGCGTGCGTTTTGTAAAAGGTTCACAAGTATTTCGGACAAATGGCCGCGTTGCATGAGTAGTGGCGGAAAATGAGATGCGTATTCACGGTGAATTTGAATCTTTGTCGGCACGGCAGGCGGGAAAACCTGCGCGAGGGCGCGGTCAATTTCCTCAACAACATTCAATTTTTCAACGCGGCCTTCGCTCAATTGCCCATAGCCCATGATTTGGGTGAGAATGCGGTCGGCGCGCGCGACTTCTTCCCGAATGATTTCCAATTGTTGCGCCGTGCCGTCCTTGCCGTCGCGTAATGCGCGTTGCAGCGAGAAAGAGGCGCTGTTGATGACAGCCAGTGGATTTTTGATTTGATGTGCGAACTCGGCGGCCAGCCGCCCGGCGGAGCGCAGCTGGCTTTCGCGCGTGGCAAATTCACCCGCCTCCTCGGCGGCTAGGCGTTGACGTTCGAGCAACACCTGTGCGCCGTAACAACAAACCGTCGTGAGTAGCAACAGCGTCAGTCGCAAAGCAAACGGCTGTCCCAAATCCTCGTGCGCCGTCAAATCCAGCGCGTGCAGCGTCGAGTCATCCAGATTGTTCAAAACGGCGACATCCAGCACCGCCACCAGCACATAGCAAAGGCTGATGGAAAAATTCAGGAACAACTGCGAAAATCCCGGCGGCAGGCTCACGGCGTTGCGAAGGATCAAAGCCATGAACAACCAGAAAAAAATGCTGTCCAGACCGCCCGTGAGCAGCGCCATGCCCGCGATGAACAGCCCATCCACCAGGCTGCTCGTGACCACCGTCCATTGCACGACTGCCAGTGGCAGCCGTTCCACGGCCAATAAAATTGCGGCAAAAATTGCATTTGCCAAAATGTAAAACCCAAAAATGTATTGCACGGTCTCCACCGCGACGTCCAGCGTGCTCGAAATTTGACCGACCCATGGCGTGTTATCGAACGAATACAAAACGAAGCCGATGAATACCGCTTTGACAGGAAGCGCGACATTCCGTTCCATGAATTTAATGCGTCGAATCAGACGCGGCGCGTCGGGCGCCGGGATTTCCAGCGACGTGAAAAGTCGTTTCAGCCACTGCTCATGGCTTGGTTTCATAAATTCGCTGCAACAAAGAAATTTTTAACGCAACAACTTCAACGCGCTTTCGGCAATCTTTTCCACCGGCCACAAGCGCCCGATGCCTTCGTAACCGCACGACAGCATCCCCTCGTCCGGCCCGATGAATTCCGCGCCGCGCGATTTCAAAACTTTCACGTTCGCCTGCGTCGCAGAATGCAGCCACATCTTTCCGTTCATCGCGGGCGCGATCAAAATTTTCGCGTTGCGATTCAGCGCCAGCGCGATGCACGTCAGCGCGTCGTCGGCAAAACCATTTGCCATTTTCGCAATCACGTTCGCCGTCGCGGGCGCAACCAAAAATAAATCCGCTTCGTCCGCGAGCTGGATGTGCATTGGTTGCCAGCCATTTTCTTCGTCGTAAAGATTCGTGACGACCGGATTGCGCGTAAGCGTCTTGAACGGCCGCGGCGTGATGAAATGCTGCGCGTCCGCCGTCATCACCACGCGCACGTCGCACTTGGCCTTGGTGAGCAACGACGCCAGATCCGCCGCCTTGTGCGCGGCGATGGAGCCGGTGACTCCGAGAACGATTTTTTTTGAAACGCTCATGTTGCAATTCTAATTCAAAATTCCGGCGGCTGCGAACGCGCCGCGCGCATTTTTTCCGCGTCAATGATCGCCAGTATCCGGCGCAAATCTTCCTGCTTCGTCCCGCTCACCAAAAGGTAATCGAAATTTTTCCATTGCGCGATTTCCTGCTTGGCAACAGCCAGACGTTTTTTTATGACAGCTTCGGCATCCGCGCCGCGTTTTTTCAGTCGCCATTCAATTTCCGCCAGCGTCGTCGGCGTCAAAAAAACCGTGACCAGCGCGCGTTTCAATTCCAGCTCGTTTTCCGCCTGCTCGCGAATCGTCGCCGCGCCTTGCACGTCCACGTTGAGCAAAACGTCCTTGCCTTCGCGCAATTTGCCGAGCAGTTCGGATTTCAAGATTCCGTAACTGTTGCCATAAACCGTTGCGTGCTCGAGGAAATTTCCAGCGTGCAACCGCTTTAAAAATTCAGCCGCGTCAAAAAAATGATAATCCACGCCGTCCTTTTCGCCCGGACGCGGCGCGCGCGTCGTGCAGGTGATGGCGCGCGTCATGTCCGGGCGCGCCTTGAGCAACTGCTGGCACAGCGTCGTCTTGCCGCCGCCGGACGGCGCAGAAATCAGAATTAAAAGCGGCGCAGATTTTTTCACCGGCGTCGTTTTCGACTCCTGACTCCTTGCTTCTTGCTTCTTGCTTCTGTTGTTCATTCCACGTTTTGCACCTGTTCGCGAAATCTTTCTAATTCCGTTTTCAGCGTCACGACCTCGCGCGAGATGATCGCGTCGTTCGCCTTCGAGCCGATGGTGTTGATCTCGCGGTTCATTTCCTGCGCGAGAAAATCCAGCGTGCGCCCGACCGGCTCTTTCGATTTGCGGCAATCTTCAAACTGCTTGAAATGACTTTGCAGCCGCGTCAATTCCTCCGAAATGTCCGAGCGGTCTGCGAACAAAACAATTTCCTTCAAAAGCCGTTCATCATCCGGCGCAATGTTTTCGATGCCCGCGCTTTTGATTCGCTCAAGCAATTGCTTTCGATAATTTTCCGCAGTTGTCGGCGCTTGTTTTTGGATTTGCTCGACGGATTTTTTCATCACGCCGATTCTCGCCGTCAAATCCTCCGCCAGATGCGCGCCTTCGCGCTCGCGCATTTTCACGAGCGACGCCAGCGCCGGCTTCAACGCCTTCTCGACCGCCGGCCAGATATTTTCCGCGTCCACCAGTTCTTCATCGCTCTGGAAAACTCCCGGCGCGCGCAAAATCTGGTCCAGCGACACTTCGCCGGAAATCTTCAGCGACTTCGCCAGTCGCGCCAGTTCCGTGGCGTAGGATTTGGCGAGCGGCAGGTTGAGGTGCGCGCGCGCCGACGACTGGCCGTCCGCCGCGTGGATACCGATGCGCGCCGTCACGCGCCCGCGCGCGACCTGCGCGTTGATGGCGTCGCGCACCTGCGCCTCGAGCAGCTCCAGCTCGCGCGGCAGGTTCACGGAAATTTCCGACTGCCGGCGGTTGACCGCGCCCAGCTCGACGGTGATCTTGAAACCGTCCCGCGCGCATTCGCCGCGACCGTAACCCGTCATGGATTTCATTCCGCGCAGTGTGCGAAAATTCCCCGCCGCAAGCGAATAAATTTTCAAAACGTGCGCGGCGAAGTGAATTCAAGTCAATCTGGACGCCGCAGAAATTAAAGTTTAATTTCCAAAGACATGGGTTACGTCATTGCCATAATAATCGCTTGTATAATTTTCGGACTGCTTTTCAAGCAAACCGTTGGATTCATTGCTTACAAACGAGACCCAATCAAAGTTGGCCAACTCTACATTAAACAGACTTTGCGCAAAGAATCAGTTGCTAACGAAGAATTGATTCCTGATGAAGTTTTTCGGCGTCTCGCCAAACAAGCCTATACGATGGCTGAATTGTCGCATGACTTTCGGAAAGATGCGCTCATAAATGTTTTTATGAGTTATCTCGATATTTATGTTGCACAGATTCACAATATCATGTCGGGATACGGAGGTGAGTCCGAGGAAGAAATAATTAAGATCTTAAAAAGAATATGGAGTCAAAATCCCACCAACCCATAACTGACACAGCAAGTCAGCCCCGCGTAGTATCCATTCGAGTTGATTACGAAGATGGCGATTGCGACACAATTAAATTTATCCAACGCGACCGCCTTCTACTTTACAGCCTCACGCGCAAGCGGGCAGATTCAATATCTCCGCTAGGTGCATACACGTCGGGAGCAATTGCTGCTATTCTCTTCAACACAGCTATTACAGCTAAACGGATGGAACATCTTTCCCAAGATAAAAAATTGGTAGGATTGCTGCGTTATTGGATGAATGAATCGCAAGCGGGCAAGCAAAAGCCTGAAAAGAAATGATAATTTAATTGCCCTTCAGTTTCGCCTTAATTCTTCACCCGCAGTAATTTCAACGCCGCCAGAAAATCCTCCGGCAGCGGCGCTTCAAACGTCATCAGCTTTTTCCGGCGCGGATGGAAGAACGACAGTTCGCGCGCGTGCAGCATCACGCGCGGCGCGGTGTAGTTCGTCAGTTCCTTGAGCCGCGCGTTTTGCCGCGCGCCGTAGGTGTCGTCGCCCACGAGCGGATGGCCGATGAATTGAAAATGCACGCGGACTTGATGCGTGCGCCCGGTGTGGATCTGCGCCTCCATCAACGTCGCCGCGTAAAGCCGTTCGAGAATGCGGTAGCTGGTGTGCGCCGCGCGGCCGTCGCTGTCGTCGCGCACGGCCATGCGTTTGCGGTGCGTGGGATGCCGCGCGATGGCGGCATGGATTTCACCGGTGGCGCGCGCCGGTTCGCCGCAGACGAGCGCGTGGTAAATCTTTTTGACTTCGCGCGCCGCGAATTGTTCCGAGAGCGCGAGGTGCGTCTCGTCATTTTTGGCGACGACGAGGCAGCCGCTGGTTTCCTTGTCGAGCCGGTGGACAATGCCCGGTCGCGCCACGCCGCCGATGCCGCTCAACGAGCCTTTGCAATGATGCAGCAGCGCGTTGACGAGCGTGTGTTCCTCGTGCCCAGCGGCGGGATGCACGACGAGTCCGGCGGGTTTGTTGACGACGAGCAGCGATTTGTCCTCGAACAAAATATCGAGCGGAATTTTTTCCGGCTGCGCCTTGGCTGGTTTCGCCGCGGGCCAGTGGACTTCAATTTTTTCGCCTGCGTGCGGATGGTGCGTGGCTTTGACGATTTCGCCGTTGACGCGGATGTGGCCTTCTTCGATCAAGCGTTGCAACGCTCCACGCGAGGCGGCGGGAAATTTTTCGGAGAGGAATTTGTCGAGCCGCTCGGTGGGCAGCGATTGTTCGACGATGAAATTTTCCGTGCGTTTTGTCATCGGCAGGCGTCCTTGATTCTGACTACCACTTGAAAAATGCAGGCGATAAAAATGCTCAATGTTCCGCCAAGATACGACGCATTGTGCATATAACCTACGCAAAGAAACCGGCGCAAATTCACCACGTCTTTCGGAATGAACCAGCCTTGGTAATTTGCGAGATTGACTGTCCGCGTCTCATAGTAACCGTAAAGCAAACCGCATAATCCGAATAAAAGCGTGATTGCAATTACAAGACCGAACGCCATCAAGGAAACTTTAAGCATCCGCTGATAGCCTGGATGGATGAGTCCACTTCCGCCGACCAACAGGCCAATTGGAATACCCATCCACCACGAAGCCAGAAAACCGACTATTGAAGCGCGGACACGGTCAGGCAAATTCATGTCTGCGATTCCAAATTGCTGGAATTTGAATTTGGTAAAATATTCCGACGACACTGTGTAACTGATTTGATCAAGAACGATTCCGTAAAGACCGGATAAAAACACCGCAAACAAAACAAGAAAGACGACCACTAAAAACTTTTTCATTTCGATGATTCGGCTGATTTCGGCGCGTGTTCATTTTTCCAGGTGATGAGAAAAATTAAGCCGACGCCGGTGCAAATCGCGCTGTCGGCGATGTTGAACGCGGGAAAGCCGATTTCGCCGCCGCCGCGTTGTTGCAGATAAAAACGAAGAAAATCCACGACTTGATGGCGAATCAGGCGATCAGCAAGATTTCCGGCAACGCCGCCAAAAATCAGACCGAACGCAATCTGGCCGGTGAGCGTGTGCGAGTCGAAGTGATGTCGCGTGAGAAAGAGCACGACGAGCGCGAGCAAAGCGACAAACGCGAGCGCGCCGTTGTTGCCGCTGAAAAGGCTCCAGGCCGCGCCGGTGTTGCCCCAGTGAACAAATTTGAAGAAGCCGGCGATGATGATTTTTTCGTCATTGTCGCCAAGCGTGCGGAGCATGAGCCATTTGGTGAACTGGTCGAGCGCGAGAATGAAAAGCGCGATTCCAGCGATGCGGCGGTTCGATTTCTGAAAAATGGATTGATTGGCGGACACAAAAAACAGTTTCAAGTTTCAAGTTTCAAGTTTCAAGTTCGGATTGCGATGACGATTAAGATTAAGTTTTTATTTCACGCACGAACAGTTATTCTTCATTCATGCCGCTGGTGCGGATTTTAGTGGATGGTTACAGCCTGTTGCACGACTGGCCGGAAATCGCGGCTGGTCAGCCGCGACATTCCGAACGCGCGCGGGATGAATTGATTCAAATCTTAACGAAGTATCACGACGCGACAGGCGAGCTGATCACAATTTTTTTCGACGGCAGCGGCGCACCGCCAAATGTGACGAAGAATGAATCGAGCCGCGACGTTGAAGTTTTATTTTCGCGCGCCGGCCAGACGGCCGACGACATGATCGAGCGCGCGGCGCATCGTTTTCAGAGTTACGGCGAAGTGCTTGTGGTGACGGACGATTTTGCGGAGCGTGACACGGTCAGCGGATTCGGCGGTTTGGTCACCAGTTGCACAAATTTCATTCGCATGATTGAAAATACATTGGCGGAATCGCAGGACGAATTGAAACATTACAATCGCGCGGAACGAAATCGCTTTAATCGCAAAGGCGGTTCGGATTTGAAATGAAAATAAATAATTTTTTTTGCCGCTGGCGAATCGTCGCATTGCTGTTCGCTGGAATTTTCCCGGTTCCGGTTTTGCATGCGCAACCGGATCAGGATTCGGGCGGTCGTTTTTTGCTTATTTTCGAAACTTCGTCGGACATGAAAAAGCGCGGGCCGTCGGTGGAAGAAGCGGTAAATCAGATTCTTGCATTCAGTGTAAACGGGGAATTGCATGATGGTGACACGGTGGGTGTGTGGACATTCGGCGACAACGTGCACGCGGGTGAATTTCCGTTGCAAGATTGGAAGTCTGAAAACGCCGAGACTGTCATTGGCAATATCGCCGCGTTCGTGGAACAGCAACGTTACGCAAAAGTAGGGCGTTTTGACGTTGTATTGCCGCTGCTAAATCGCATTGTGAAAGATTCCGAACGGCTGACGGTGCTGATTTTTTGCGATGGCGAAGAGGAAGTTCACGGAACGCCGTTCGACGTCGGAATCAATCAGGTTTTCAAACAGCACCTGCGTGAACGGAAAAAATCGAAGCAACCCTTCGTCCTCGTGTTCCGTTCGCAACTCGGCGAGTATGCCGGTTGCACAGTCAGTTTTCCGCCCGCGCAGGTCAACTTGCCGGAATTTCCGCCTTTGCCGGAATCGACCAACACGCCACCGCAAATAACAAAGGTAGCAGCGCCGCAAGTAGAACCGCTTCAACCGGCACCAATACAAATGCCCCAGG
>JBEKZT010000042.1:0-20308 GCA_049509595.1 Verrucomicrobiota bacterium | reverse complement strand
CACGCCGAGCGCAAGTGCAGCCACACCCGGTCCAATTTGTGTCGCCAGCAAAGCACCTGCGCATGCACCGAAAGCGGTTCCCACCAGGAGCAGCCACGAAGTGACTATCATCGCGTTGTAGGCCGATTGCACGACAATCAAGGCGGCAATCGGCGCCCAATATATTTCCGGCAAGCCGACCACTTTGGCCGCGAGCAATGCCAGCGCCGCTGCAATCGTCATCTTGGCCGGATGCACAAGACTTTTCTTCAGCGACGCAAATTGTGGTGTCTTCATAAGACAGCCGTGGCAAATTCCAAAATAGAACGGATTTCTTTTTACATTTGTCCTGAAACTTCCTCGCTTACTTTTCGATTTTTATATCCTTCACTGAAAATTGCCAAGATTTATTTTTTTCGACAAAGCCGGCCGGAGAGTTTCGCAGCCGAATTTATTTTTCTTCGCTTTCCGCGCGTAAAAATTTTATAGTGCGGCATGGTTCACGTTGGCATCGGCTACGACGTCCACGCGCTGGTCGCGGGACGCAAACTCATCCTCGGAGGCGTTGAGATTCCACACACGAAGGGTCTCGACGGTCATTCGGACGCCGACGCGCTCATGCACGCCATCTGCGACGCGCTCCTCGGCGCGCTCGGCGAACCGGACATCGGCCATTTTTTCCCCAACACCGACCCGCGCTGGAAAAACGTGTCGAGCAAAATTTTTCTGGAGGAAGCCGCGCGCATCATCGCACTACGTAACGGAAAAATCGTGAACGTGGACGCGACGGTCATCGCGCAAGCGCCGAAAATTTATCCGCACATCAAGGAAATGAAATTGCGCATCGGCGAAGCGTTGCAAATAAATTTCCAGCATGTTGGCATCAAAGCGACGACGAATGAACTGATGGGTTTCATCGGTCGCGAAGAAGGCATCGCCGCAATGGCCGTTGCAAGCGTGGATTTGCCGTAGCATCATGGCCGCCAAAGCAGAAATCAGTTGGAAGCGTGAAACCGAGGACGGTGCAAAATTACAAGTTTATGTGCAACGTGTGAAGCGCGAGTGGCGTTTCTTCCACCGCGAAAAACGTTATGACCAATGGCGACCGGTCGCCGAGCCACCGTTGGAAGACTGGCTGGAATTGCTAGACGCGATTCAACGGCTTATCACGCGCCGCCGTTACCAGCCGGACGACGAAGAACGATTGCGTCACCAAATTCGCGAACGTTTTCCCGAAGCGAGGGTTTGAGCGGTTGGTAATTTTGCCCTGACAATTCACTCGAGCATCTTTACTTTTTGCGTTGATGGCCAGACCGCCTTTGATTCTTGTTTCGCCGAGCATTGAAAAATGCGGCGTTGAGTTCCACGATTTGTCCGTCAGTCTTTCGATCAAATACGAAAATGCAATTTTGCAATGTGGTGGCAGTCCAGTTGCCATGCCAACAACGAACGAACGTGGATTGCTCGCCGAAATCGTTCGTCGCGTGGATGGCATTCTCTTGACCGGCGGCGACGACATCAATCCCGACCTCTACACGAAATCGCTGCCACGCGCGATTCGCAAAACGATTGAGCAAACTCCCGACGGTGGCGGACGCGATTTGCGAGAATTGCTTTTGATCCATGAAGTTTTCCGTCAGCACAAGCCCCTACTGGCGATTTGCCGTGGGCATCAATTGTTGAACGTTGCGCTGGGGGGCAAATTGATAGCGGACATTCGTCGGCAGGTTCCCGGCGCTTTGAACCATCAGCGTTTGGACAAGGCGAGCGATTTAGTGCATGATGTGGAATTGACAGCAAATTCGCTACTGGGTAAAATCGCTGGCGCGCGGGCATTGGGGGTAAACAGTTCGCACCATCAAGCGGTGTTGCGGCCAGCCAAATTGTTGGCAGTGACAGCCCGAAGCAGTGATGTAATTGTGTAAGCGATGGAATTGAAACCAGAAGCGACGCGGTTAATGCCATTTTTATTAAGCGTGCAATTTCATCCTGAGCGGCTCGTGGAGCGAAATGCAAAACACCGTGCAATTTTTGAACGATTCGTTCATGCTTGCACAAAGAAGAGCAATCATAAATGAAAGGCAAAATTCTCATCGTTGACGACAACGCCGACTGGCGCAGCTTGCTGAAATTAGAGCTGGCGAAGGAGAATTATCAAATTACGGAAGCTGGGAATGGCGCGGAACTTAAACGGCAATTCTCTCTTGGCGCGCCGGACGTGGTGCTGCTGGATGTGATATTGGGTGACGCCAACGGCATTGATCTGCTTCCGCAAATAAAAAAAATCTGGCCGGAAACGGAAGTCATAGTGTTGACGGGAACACCGGAAGGCGAAGAAATCGTGTCGTGGGCCGTTGAAGCCACCAAGCGCGGCGCGTTCAATTTTTTAAGAAAAGCAGGGAAGTTTGACGGAGAAAAGCTTCTCGCCGACGTGAAGTGCGCGATTGAGCGCAAATATCAAAGCGAGGAAAACATCACGTTACGCCGCGCGCTGGAAACCATGAGTGGCGCGGCATCGCCGGTTTTTCGGAGTGCGTCTATGCAAAATGTTGTGCGCACCGTAGAACGGATTGCGCCCAGTGATGTTTCAGTTCTCATCACCGGCGAGAGCGGCACGGGCAAAGAAGTGATTTCGGATCTTCTTCATGCACTCAGCCCGCGCAGCAAGGAAAGAATTATCAAAGTGAATTGCGCCGCGCTGCCGCGCGAATTGATCGAGAGTGAATTATTCGGTTCCGTCAAAGGCGCATTTACCGGCGCGCTGGCCGATCGCGAAGGTTTGTTCCGACAGGCCGAAGGCGGCACGCTGCTTCTCGATGAAATTTCCGAGATGTCGGCAGACACGCAAAGTAAATTGTTGCGAGTGCTTCAAGATCAGGAAGTTCGTCCTGTCGGCGGCAAGACCAGTTACAAAACCAATTGTCGCATAATTGCCGCCACGAATCGCAGGCCTGAAGAAGCCATCAAAACGGGCAAGCTGCGCGAAGATTTATTTTATCGCATCAGTGCAATCACGATTCATCTGCCGCCGTTGCGCGAGCGTCGGGATGACATTATGCCGCTGGCCAATGCTTTTTTGAAACGGTTCGCTGCGCAAGCCAACCGGCTCATCAACGGCTTTACACCGATCGCAGCGGAACGACTGGCCGGTTTTAACTGGCCCGGAAACGTCCGCCAGTTGCAAAACGAAGTTCAACGCGCTGTGCTTTTATGCGAGGGAGACACAGTGGACGAAGCAGACCTTTCCATTGTGGATATCACAGAAACTGCAAATGGTAATTACGATGAAAATATCACGTTGCTCGAAGGTGTCGAGCGGAACGCGATTATCCAAATGCTTAAAGAAACTGCTGGAAACAAATTGGAAACCGCTAAACGCCTGGGTATCGGCCGCCAGACACTTTACAATAAAATCAAGTCGTATGGCATTGAAGCATAATCAGCCGGAACGCGTTCGCAAAATTAGCAGCGCCCCCAATGCGAATAAAATTGCGCTGTAACCAAAGGCCGCTCCCGTTCCAACCTCCGTCCAAAGCGCACCGACGATGATGCTTGAAAGAAAATCGCCGATGCCATTGATCGTCGCCAGCACGCCAAACGCCATTCCGTGATGTTCTTCGCCCACGAGTTCGGCGCAGAATGAATCTTCGAGCGTTTCGGCAATTGAGGCAAAAGTCCCGGCAATCACGAACACAACGACAAACATCCCCACGCTCATCGGGGCAAATATAATGAGCACAGCCATTGCCGCTGCGAGTGCGTAACCAAAAGCAAGGATAAATTGTTTTTTGAATTTGTCCGCGAGCCAGCCAGCGACGGGTGCAAACGCCGCATAAAAAATATTTCGCACCACATAAAATCCGACGGCAAAAGTCGCAGCTTTGGCCGCGCCAAATTCCGGCGTGAGTTTTCGCGCCGCCAGTAGAATCAACAGCGTGGGCGCAAAATCGCCCGCGCCGAACAAGCCGACGGCCACGAGAAATTTCCGGTAATGTTTGGGTAACGACCGCAGGCGTTCGCCGAACGAAATGTGCGAAACTGGTTTACGTTCTTTTTCTTTGACGAGAAACGCGATCACTCCGGCGGCCAGCAAACCGGGAATGAGCGTCGCCAGAAAAACGCGGCGATAATTATGTGCGAAGGCCGTGACCAGAATCAAAGCCGTGATTGGTCCAACAATTGCGCCAACCGTATCCATCATCCGCTCGAAGCCGAAAGCGCGTCCGTAAGTTTCGCGTGTCACGGCGGCGGCGAGCAGCGCCTTGCGAATGGGAGTGCGCACGCCGCGACCGAGCCACGCTCCTAAACGCGCGAACAAAACTTGCCAGGTCGAAGTTGCCAATCCAATGAATGCCGTGCCGAGCGCGGTGACAAAATAGCCAATGACGGCGATGGATTTGCGGCGTTGCAGTTTGTCTGTGTAAAAGCCGGACGCCATTTTGGCGAAGCTGGAAAGTCCGTCGGAAACGCCTTCAATCAAACCGAGCCACGCCGCCGCCGCGCCGAACGAGGCAAGAAATGCCGGTAAAACCGCCGTAGCGATTTCGTGCGACCAGTCGCTGAAGAGCGACGCGAGGCCGATGCCGAGGACGGTGCGATTGAGCCAGTGGAATTTTTTTGGCACGCGACCGTTTGCCGAATCAGAAGTGGCCATGCGTCATTTTGAATTCAAACTTCTACCGATTAACCGGCCAATGTCTTCCAGCGCGCGCGTTTCTTCCGGTGTGTATTCATATTGGCGAACTGTGCCGATACCGAGTGTCCCGACAATTTTTTCGTTGTGACGAATCGGAACGCACAGCGCGCCGCCGACGCCGGTTTGTTTCGCGCTTGGCTTGGCGACGCCGCTGGAATCCGTTTGAAGATTACAAATCGAAACCGGCTTGTTTTGCGCGACGACTTGTCCGGCAATGCCTTTGCCGACCGGAATGATGGTCACCATGTCCAGCAACTGCGGCGGCAGGCCGACTTGCGCGATGAGGCGCAGGAGTTGCGTTGGTTCATGGAGCCGGTGAATCGTGCCGGTTTCGGAATGGAACTGCGCGAGCGTTTCGCGCAGAATTTTTTCTAAAGCGATTGTGTCCATGATTTATTGTCGTACGAAAACGCGAAGAAAATTTGCAGTCTATCAAGATTTAGGCAGCATCTTTCGGCTCGCGCAAACCAATCTCTGAAATCTTCCGCATCAGAAATAATCGCCAGCACCAGCAAATACCGAAACCGCACAGCGGAACGACCCCTAACCAAAGTAACAAATACCAAAAAATGCGAAATATGTACTGCCGCAACTCTGCGTCTCCGAAAATCAGCACCAATGCTGCTCCAATCCATGCGAAGGCGAGAATACCGCAGCCGAGCATGAACATCTCGGCGATGAACTTTCTGCGTCGCAACCGACTCAAATATGTGGCGGCTAAATTCATGGTTTTGAAGTTATTTGTATTTCAGTTTCCGTCCAACTTATTTTCCACCATCGCCAGAACGATAGTGCAGCACCTTCACTTTTTCCAACGTCACAAGCCCGCCGCCAATCATTTTGTCCAGCACCGGCAAAAATGAATTTATTTTTTCCTCGCTGTCCACGATTTCGATGACCAGCGGTAAATCCATCGAAAGCCGTAAAATTTTTGCCGTGTGCAGATGGCTGGATTTGCCAAAACCCATCGGCCCACGCAAAACCGTCGCGCCCGCGAGTTGTGCCTCGCGCGCGGCCAGCACGATGGCTTCGTAAAGCGGTTTGTGTTCCCAGCGGTCGCTTTCGCCGAGGAAAATTCGCAGGAGCGTTGCTTCGTTTGGAATTTGCATTTTAATTTCCTTTCATTGAATTGAAGGTTGAGCCGAGCAGATAACCGAGCCACACGGCAATCATGCACAGCACCACGGACAGGATAACATTGCCGCCGGCGTAAAGCCATTCGCGGTCGCGCAGCAGATTCAAAGTTTGCAGGCTGAACGCGGAAAACGTCGTGTAACCACCGCAGATTCCGATCATGAGAAACTGGGTTGCGAACACGCGGGATTGCGGATCGAGCCGACCTTCAGGCGTGGCGAAACCGGCGAAAATTCCGATGAGGAACGAGCCGGTGACGTTGATGACGAGCGTGCCCCATGGAAATGTTTCGCCGAAACGCGCGGCGACCAGACCGGAAAGCCAGTAACGACCCATGCTGCCGAGCGCGCCGCCGATTGCTACCCATAGATATGCGAGCATAAAATTTCTCCGATGCAACATCCATTGGTAGGAGTCATCAGCACTGAACGTCAGGCGGTTTTCCCACCCTGCGGCGAGAGGGCAAACTCCATTGCCGCAGAATTTATAACGCGTCAGTCAACGGTTAGCAACGCTTTCTTGACTCGCTGAGCTTTACTTTTATTATTTGCGCGCGATTTACTTTATCAAAAGGAATTTAATTATTATGACGAATATCAAAAGCATTCAGGCGCGTGAGATTTTGGATTCGCGCGGCAACCCAACGGTGGAAGTGGACGTGACGCTCGAATGTGGCGCGACAGGCCGCGCAGCCGTGCCCAGCGGCGCGAGCACCGGCGAACACGAAGCCATCGAACTTCGTGACGGCGACAAAAAGCGGTTTGGCGGCAAAGGTGTTTCCAAAGCGGTCAAAAATGTCACCGGAAAAATTCTGCCCGCGCTACAAGGAATTGATGCGCTCGACCAATTAACCGTTGATCGCATTATGCTCGATCTCGATGGCACGGAAACAAAATCCAAGCTCGGCGCGAACGCGATTCTGGCCGTTTCGCTGGCGAATGCGAAAGCCGCTGCCGCTGCGTTAAATCAACCGCTCTTTAAATATCTTGGCGGACCGAACGCAAAAGTTTTGCCCGTGCCGATGGCGAACGTCATCAACGGCGGCGCGCATTCGGACGCACCGATTGATTTTCAGGAATTCATGATCATGCCGCTCGGACTGCCGACCTTCAGTGAAGGTTTGCGCGCCATCACCGAGACGTTTCACGCGCTCAAAGCCGTGTTGAAGAAAAAGGGTTGCAGCACTGCCGTCGGTGACGAAGGCGGTTTTGCACCCAAACTCGGCAGCGTTGAGGAAGCGCTCGAAACGATCATTCAAGCGATCAAAGACGCCGGTTACAAACCGGGCAATGATATTTATCTGACGCTTGATCCAGCAGCCTCGGAATTTTACGACGGCAATGCAAAATACACTTTCAAGAAAAGCACTGGTCAAACTGTGACCGGCGACGACCTTGTGAGTTTTTACGCCAAGCTCGTCGCGAAATACCCAATTGTTTCCATCGAAGACGGCTGCGGCGAAAGCGATTGGGCGACTTGGAAAAAGCTTACGGACAAAATCGGCGATAAAGTCCAACTCGTCGGCGACGATTTGTTCGTAACGAACGTGAAGTTTTTGCAAAAGGGAATTGATACCGGCACGGCGAATTCGATTCTCGTCAAGGTGAACCAGATCGGTTCGCTCACCGAAACGCTCGACGCTGTTTCGCTTGCGCAGATGAACAAATACACCGCCGTTCTCTCGCACCGCTCCGGTGAAACGGAAGATTCGACAATTGCAGACATCGCGGTCGCGACGAACTGCGGCCAGATCAAAACCGGCTCCTTGAGCCGTTCGGATCGTTTGGCGAAATACAATCAACTTTTGCGAATCGAACAACTACTCGGCAAAAATGCGGTTTATGCCGGCACTAGTGCGCTGCCCAAGGGAAAATAAAATATCGACTTTATCCGCTGCATCTTGGAAAAAATCCTCTAAACATCAACGCGCGTTTGCAATGGTTGTGGGAACTGGCGTCACAGTGACATTGTCAAACAGTGACGAGTTCAACGCCGAATTGTTGTGCGCGGTGAGCGCGAGACCGACATCAATGGTCTTATTCATCGGAATTGTCATGCTGTCCACGCGCTTCCAATCGTTGCCATCCCTTGAAATATAGCCGGTGAATGTGTCGCCGGCGCGAACCAAGCGCACCCAGTAAGGAATATTTACCGATGGCCCATCAGTGTTGCGGCTGATTTTATCCGGGACTGGACGCCATTGAAATGCCGAGCCGCCGCCGGCGGTGACGACCATGAGCGCGTGTTTCGATCCGGGAGAAAGATTTTCGCGGAACATCACACCCGCCTTCGCCCACGGATCAGTAAATTGCATTGACACGACGCGCGCGATGATTTGTCCGTCGCCAGTCAACGGCGTGCAGGCAAAGTGAAAGCCGTCGGAATTTTCCCAGATGTCCGTGCCGGATGCGATCAGGTTGAAGCGCCCGTTTAAAAAACTGGCATCGCCGGAAAAGCCGACGCTGCCGACGTCCGCATGCGTCCAGTTTGGCGGCAGAGAAGGCGCGCTGACCGGCAATGAATTGATCCAGGCGGCAATCGTAGTGACGGCGTTGCGGTCGGTGACGTTTCGTGCAAGCGGCGGCATTTGCATGTTGCCGACCGTGTTGATGCGGTTAATGAGAACAGATTTTGAAATGTCGCCGGGCACAATGATTTTTGCGCCGGAAATGCCGAGCGGATTTGCAACCGGACCGTTGATGATGCCTTGTTTTTCCATCGGCGTATCAAAACGCGCGTCAAAAAACGCCTCAACGCCACCGGGACGATGACATTGCGCGCAATTCGAGTCAAAATAAGAACGGACGCGGAATTCCAGCGGCGCGGCTGTATTCGTGATGGCCACGAGTTTTGCAAAATGCGGAATTTCATTTTCATCGAGTTTTGTGTTGAAAAGGCTGATGTGATTCCATGCACGAAGCTGGTTGTCAGTCACACCGTTCGGATATTTAAAATCGCCGTTGAGCTGGCGTGTTTTGACACCGAGGATGCCGCCTGATGCTGGTGTGTGACAGGTCAAGCAGTCTTGGCGTCCCGGGAAAAACCATTTTTGCACGCGCGTGCCAGTTGAAGTCTTAATCGGAATGTCTTCAGCGATGTCCGCAGCAACCAAATCCGCGTCGTGGTTATCCGCCCGCCATTTATAACTCGCACCGTAAACCGTGCCGTTCGTGTCGCAAACAAGTAAACGAGTTTCGAGCCGGCGCAAAATCTTCGGATTCGTGTCATCGACGGGCAGTTCAAAATTTTTGACAAACACAGTACCGGCGGGAAATTTCCATTCGCCGTTGGCGGAAAAGTTGATTTTTGAATTTTCCGGCAGCGCCAGCCAGCGTGTTTTTACCGCGCCGTCCGACCACAACGGCGAATTGACGGAATAGGGAATCAAATAATTTGCCGGCTTTAATTTTTCCAAATTGGCCAACGCGCCAGTTTGCGAAAGCAATTTTGGCATCGGATGGGTCGGTGGCGGCGGGCCGCCGCGCGCCAGTTTGTAAATATGCCCGCCGATGCTGCTCATCTGGCAGAAATAAATTTCGCCATTGGCGTCCAGGCCGAACGATGAAAGCCCCGTGTAATCCGAACCGGAATTTGGCCCGCCGCCTTTGGGCATCACGCAGAGAAGATTTTTTTGAATGGGCGTCGTCGTTTCATCCATCGCCCATATCACGCGATAAACGTTGTCTCCAAAAATATATTTGCCGCCAAGATCACTCGCGAATTGTTTGCCGCGATAAACGTAACCGCCGATGACCGCGCGCCCGTCACTGTGCGGATAATCTAAAACCGGTCCGCGGCTAATCCCAATGTAGGGTGATTTCATTTCGCCCAGCGTTCCTTCGCAGTAGGGCCATTGAAAATTCAAACCGGATTCGCCAGGTTCGATAATATCCACTTCTTCGCGCGCGCTTTCACCAACGTCGCCGATGTAAATTCTTCCCGTCGGCGGGTCGTAAGTCATGCGATGCGGACTGCGCAGACCGAGGCAGAAAAACTCTTCCAACACGTTCGACTGGCCAACGAACGGATTGTCGTTCGGAATAAAATAATTTGCCGTCTTTCCATTCAAGGGTTGGCGCGGAATCGGATGACTAATTGCGCCGTCACGACAATCTACGTCAATTCTAAAAACGCCGGAGTACAGACTTTTGCCAATGATCTGGTCGTTGTCGCCGACTGAATTATCGCCGTCCGTCCAGTAAAGAAATCCGTTGATCGGATGAAAAAACATTCCGCCGCCGTGATGCCAGATGGTTTGATCCTTTAAATCTACAAAAACTTTTTCTGAACCGGGGATCGCAACGCCGTTTGCGTCAAGTGTAAATCGTGAGAGCCGGTCGTGATAATCGCCAATCGGTGGCGGGCGGGTGTTTGCATCGCCGGCGACCGTGCCGGGTTTGGTCCAAGTATAATAAACAAATACAAAGTGGTTTGTCGCAAAGCCCGGATGAAACGCCACGCCGAGCAAGCCCGAATCATCCCAGCCCTGACATTGGTTGCTGATATCGAGTAGCAGTTTTTTTTGCGTCGTGCTTGGATTATTTTCAAATGTCCATATGCGGCCTTCGCGTTCCCACACGCATAATTCGCCTGTGCCCGGCACAAACGTCAATCCGACAGAGTTGGTGAAGACCAGATTCGTGAACGCGTTGACCGCCGACCAGTTACCAGAAATACCCGGTGCGATTTCCGGCATTGCGCCGTCCAAAAACGCACCGGCTTGCGGGCGTGAATTCAGCCCGTAGGGCTTTCCATTCGCAGAAAAAATGAAAATGCCCAGTGATCCGAGAAGCAGAAACAAATGGCAATTTTTGAAAAATATTTTTTTCACGAGTTAAAACTCGCACAAGATTCTCCGCCGCGCGCGTGCCGTCAAATTTTTAAATAAGAAATTTCACTCGAATTTTCGCCTTTGAACTTTCGCCGCACGAATTTAGCTTGGGTGCATGTTCCGTCCTTGCATTGACCTGCATGAAGGTAAAGTGAAGCAAATCGTCGGCGGCACGCTGGGCGATTCCGGCCTGCGCACAAATTTTGTCTCCGAGAAATCCGCCGCGTGTTTCGCGGAGCTTTACAAACGCGACGGACTGACCGGTGGCCATGTCGTTATGCTTGGCTCCGGCAACGAAGCCCAGGCGCGCGACGCACTCGCGGCTTTTCCCGGCGGCTTGCAAATTGGTGGCGGGATCAATTCCGAAAACGCGCGCGGCTGGCTCGACGCCGGTGCGTCGCACGTCATCGTCACGAGTTGGGTTTTTCGTGAGGGTCGGGTTGATTGGGAACGCCTTGGCGAACTCATTAAAACAATTGGCAAAGAAAAACTCGTTGTTGACTTGAGCTGTCGCAAGCGCGGGAAAAATTATTTTGCTGTCACCGACCGCTGGCAAAAGTTCACGGAACTTCTAGTTAATGAGGAAACGCTCCAAAAAATTTCTGTTTACTGCGCTGAATTTTTGGTTCACGCCGTTGACGTGGAAGGGTTATGCCGAGGCATCGACCGCGAGCTTGTTGAAAAACTTGGCCAATGGACACCAATTCCGGCGACTTATGCGGGCGGCGCAAATTCAATTTTGGATTTGGAAGAAGTCACACGGTTGGGGCAGCGGAAGATTGACCTGACGATTGGTTCGGCGCTGGACATTTTTGGTGGCAGCGGAGTGCTTTACAAGGATGTTGTAGCATTTAATCGGCGAACAGCGCAGCGGTGACAAATTGAAATTCAGGAATTAGTTGCTCCAGCAGGATTTCGCTTCCGGCTAAAATGCCTTTCAAAACCAACCCGTATGCAGTGCTGTGATAAATTTCCACGTTGTCGTAACGCGGGTCAATCATCCACAGTCGCGGCACGCGTATTTCCTCATAAAGCTGTTTTTTTATAAATGTGTCAGCGCGATGGTCTTCGCGGTTGATGACTTCCGCCGCCAGCCAAAGTTTGCCGGTCGCTTCAGTTACGAGCGCGAGATCCGGCCGAATGGTAGTCGTCGGCGAAACGCGGACTTCTTCGCGCGGCGAAAGCAGCCGTATCATTTTCAAATTGGCCACGCTCACGATCATTGCCATATGAAGCCGGTGGCAAATCATTTCGTGCTGCGCATTGGGTGCAGAACGCCACAACGTCCCGCCTTCAAGAATTTCTTCATACGGCTCGCTCATTTGTTTAAGAAAGCAGCGATTGATGTAATCAGCAAGTTTTCATTAAAACAAGACTTGCAAAGTAACGCATACATGACTAATCTCGCTGCTCTTTTGAAAAATTTATGTCAGTAAAAATTCGCATGAAACGGGTCGGCACGAAAAACACGCCGGCATTTCGCATTGTCGTGGCCGATGGCCGCAGTCCCCGCGATGGCAAGTTCATTGAGGAGATCGGCACTTACAACCCGCTCAAACAGGGCGAGAATTTCACGCTCAAACTCGACCGCGCGCAATACTGGATCAGCAAAGGCGCGCAGCCGAGCGACACCGTGGCTAGTTTCATCAAGAAATTGGGCAAGACGGCGACCGCTCCGGCGTCGGCTTAACATTTTTTCCGTGTCATGCAGGAGTTCCTCGAATTCGTTGTCAAAGGACTCGTGCAAAATCCCGGCGCGGTGACGGTCACGCCGGTGGAACGCGCGGGCATGACGGTTTATGAATTGCGAATGGATGCGTCCGATGTTGGAAAAATGTCAGACAGGCTGGAGCCTGTCCCACTAAATGAAAATTGACGTGCTCACTTTGTTTCCGGCGATGTTCGCCGGGCCGCTCGACGAAAGCATCGTCAAGCGCGCGCGCGAGGCCAAGTTGCTGGATTTGAAAATCCACAACCTGCGCGACTGGACGCACGACCGGCACAAAACGGTGGACGACAAACCGTTCGGCGGCGGGCCGGGAATGTTGTTGAGAGTCGAGCCGCTCTTTGAGGCGATTGAAAGTTTGCAGCGCGAGGAGACGAAAGTAATTTTGCTTTCGCCAAGCGGAAGAAAATTTACGCAGGAGATTGCGCGCGAACTTTCGCAGGAAAAAGATTTGCTTTTGGTTTGCGGCAGTTATGAAGGTTTTGACGAACGCGTGCGCGAGGCGCTGGCCGACGACGAATTGTCCATCGGCGATTATGTGCTGACGAACGGCGCGCTGCCGGCGATGGTGGTGATTGACGCGGTCGCGCGGCTGCTGCCCGGAGTTTTGGGCGACGACGAAAGTTCGCACGACGAATCGTTCAGCGCCGGGTTGCTGGAATATCCGCAATACACGCGGCCGGCGGAATTTCGCGGGATGAAAGTTCCCGAAGTGCTGCTGTCCGGCAACCACGCCGAAATCGACAAATGGCGGCGCGAACAGGCGAAGTTGCGGACGGAAAAACGGCGACCGGATTTGTTGAAATAATTTTGGCGGTCATGGTGGCCGTCATGCAAATGACTTTATGAACCAGGCATTACAAGAAAAAATTGAATCAGAACAATATCGCAAAGACGACGCGAAATTCGGCGTCGGCGACTCGGTGAAAGTGCATACCAAAGTCGTCGAAGGCGACAAGGAACGCATCCAGATTTTCGCGGGCGTCGTCATCGGCCGGCGCGGACACGGGCTGAACGAGACGTTCAGCGTGCGCCGCATCAGCTACGGCGAAGGCGTGGAACGCGTGTTCCCGCTGCACTCGCCGCGCGTGGACAAGATTGAAGTCGAGCGCCACGGCCAGGTGCGCCGCGCAAAACTCACCTACCTCCGCAAACGCCTCGGCAAAGGCGCGACGCTGGTGAACGAAAAACAGGAAAAAACCGTGGCCGCACCGGCGAAGTAATTCGATTGGGCAATCTGGCTTGCCAAAAAATGGTTTTGACGGATAATTAAACCATGAGCGCGCAGGAAATATTGATTGAAGAAATCAGGCAGCAGCCCGAACCCGTGGTGCGCGAAATCCTGCATTATTTGAAATTTCTCGAACGCCAGCGCGCGCAGGAAAATTGGTCTGACGTTTTGCCGACGCGCGAAGTCGAGCAGGAAAAATTGGACATCCTCGACGGCAAATGAACCCGCGCCACGGCGAAGTCTGGCTCGTGGACATGGGCATGGCCGCAAAAACCCGCCCCGCCGTCGTTCTCATCGCCGACAATCTTGACGCCCCGCGTACGCTTATCATCCATATTCCCATCACGCGGCAGAATCGCGGGAGCGAACTCGAAGTGCCGCTCGGCCATCTGCCGTTTCTCGAACCCGAATCCGTCGCCAACGTGCAGGCCATCGGCTCGCTGCCGTCCGTGCGGTTTGAAAAACGGCTCGGCGTCGTGCCGGAAACGGATTTGAAAAAAGTCAAAGCCGCGTTGCTCAAAGCCTGCGCCTTGTGAATTTTTTTTGCTGTGCAAAAGTCGCGGAGCGACGGATGGAAATTAGCCGGCTACGAAGTGGCTGGTGACGGATAAAAATAAATTTTGTGCCGCAAGGCACGATGGAACTTTTCCGGGCAATCCGGCGTCCTTTCAGGACGCAAATTCTTTTTGAATGATTTTCCAGCCGCTTCGTAGCTGGCTAATTTCCGGTGTCCCTTTGGGACAAGTGCGGACAAAATTTCACGAAAGTAGGCGAAAGCTTCGCTTTTTAATTTTGCCCGAGGCTCGCGGCTTTGTTTAGGTCAGACATCGCGCCGTCGTAATCATGTGTAAGACGACGGAGTTCGCTTCGTTCGCGATAAATCTCCGCGTTTTTTGGATCTAGTTCGATTGCCTTTGTGAAATCAGCGATTGCACCGTCGTAATTGGACATATGTTTTTTCGTCAGACCTCGATGCCAATAAGCTCGTGTATATTTCGGATCAAATTCAATGGCTTTTGTATAATCATCAATTGCGCCATCGTCATCGTATTTGCCTGTTTTCGCATCGCCTCGGCCACAATATGCAAAAACAAATTTTGGATTTAATTCGACGGCACGATTGTAATCAGCAATGGCATTGTCATAATCGCCTTTTGATTTTTCAATGTTGCCTCGAAGATAATAATTATCAGGATATTTTGGATTTAACTTAATTCCTTGAGTGAAATCAGCAATTGCTCCGTCTCCGTCATTCTTTTTCATTTTGGCAAGTCCTCGGCCATAATAAGAACTTGCCTTCCGAAAATCATCATTTTCCAATTTTAGAGCTTCAGTGTAGTTGGCAATCGCGTTGTCGTAGTCTTTCTGTTCAAACTTCACATCTCCGATATTTTGATAAGGCATCCAGAATTTCGGGTCGAGTTTTATGGCCATATTGTAATCAGCCAACGCGCCGTCAAAATCTTTTTTATTGTCCTCGGCAACACCGCGATTGTTGTAAGCGGGTGCGAATTTTGGATTGATCTGAATGGCTTTAGTCGAATCCGCGATTGCACCGTCATAATCGTCTTTCAGGAGTTTCGTAGAGCTTCGGCGAGCATAGGCTTCGAAGTAATTTGAATTGAGATTGATGGCTTCCGTAAAATCGGCAATGGCCTTGTCGTAATCACCTTTGTCTCGTTCGTTCATCGCGCGATTGTAAAAGTTTGTGGCATTGTCTTGTCCTTGAACAGAAAAAACACAAATTCCAAATGTTAAAATCAACCAAACGAGATTCATTAAATTTTTCATAGAATCATTTTCACCGTAAATGATTCGCCGCGTCGGCAAAGCCGGCGACGATTTCATCGCGGGACTTCAAGTTGCGGATGCGCACGTAGGATTCGCTTTCGACTTTGGCCGTGAACGCCGCCTTCAATTCCTGCGCGCGTTTGAATTGCTTGTCCGCCTTGGCGGGCGTGAGCGGATACTCGACGGCAAATCCGTCGGCGCGCAATTCCTGGATGAGTTTCAGCGACGGCGCGCGGAGGGTTTCGTCCTCGATCAAAACAAACACGTCCACGTTCGCGTCGAATTTCGGCAGCAGGCCGCGCGCCTTCAAAATCTCCAGCAGCACCACGTCGCCCATGCCGAAGCCGAGCGCGGGGAGGTTCACTTTGCCGCCGCTGATGAGCTTGATGAGATTGTCGTAGCGTCCGCCGCCCGCGATGGCGCGGAACTCGCCTTTCGCATCGAACGCCTCGAACACGACACCGGTGTAATACGCGAGGCCGCGAATGACGCGGTAATCAATCTTGACGAAACTGCCGAGGCCGCGCGCGGCGAGGTTTTGCAAAATGCTTTCCAGTTCCGCCGTCGGCTGGCCGGATTTGATGAATTGGTTCACGTCCGCGAGGGAAAATCCGAGCGCGGATAGTTTTTTTTCAGATTCTTCCGGCGACGCGCGTTCGAGTTTGTCAATGATCTGGAAAAAATTATATTCGCTCGCGGAGTCGTTTTGGGTAGCACGCGCGTCCTGCGACGCGCCTCGCGTCGCAGATTCGGTCGGCGAGGCGCCGACCGATGCGCCCGAGGCGGGCGCGCTCCCTATTTTTGTTTTGTAAAATTCCTGCCACGCATTGCGGCTGCTCAAACGGATGACGAAATCCTGCTCGGTCAAACCAAACGCGCGCAGCGTGTCAATGAGCAGCGCGATCAATTCCGCGTCCGCCGCCGGATCGTTTTCGCCGATGATGTCGGCGTTGAACTGAAAATGTTCGCGCAGGCGGCCTTTCTGCTGGCGTTCGTAGCGGAAGAGTTGCGGCAGCGCGAACCACTTGATGGGTTTTTTGTAATTGCGCTCGTGCGCGGCGACCATGCGCGCAAGGGTAGGGGTCATTTCCGGTCGCAGCGAAACGGCGCGTTCGCCTTTGTCCGTGAAGTTGTAGAGCTGCCCGACAATTTCCTCGCCGCTTTTCGTCGTGAAAAGTTCGAGCGGTTCGAGCGGCGGGCCGTCGTATTCGCGGAAATTGTAACGCTTGGCAGTGGCGCGCCATTTGTCAAAAATGAATTGGCGCGCGTCGGCGCTCCAAGTGTCGGCATGCGGGAGCGGTTCGGGATAAAAATCTCTGAATCCGGGCAATCGTTCCATGCGTTGAAACTAAGTTGCCTGCACCAAAAAGAGAAGGCTAATCAGTTTTTCGGAGTGAGCTTCAAAACTTCCGCGCGCATTTCCTTACCGGCCTTGAACTTCACCATGGCGCGGGCGGGAATGGGCACGTCGGTTTCGGGCGCGTTGGGATTTCTTCCGACGCGCGCCTTGCGGATTTTCACTTCGAAGACGCCGAAGTTGCGCAGTTCCACCTTGTCGCCTTTGGCCAGCGCCTCGGCGATGTAATCCAATGATTTCTGCACCACGTCCAATACCTGTTGCTGGACAAGCCCGGTTTCGTTGCTGATCCGCATGACCAAATCACGTTTTGTGAGAGTCATAATTTTCCTAAGTTGATTTTGAATCATTAAACGGCGGGAAAATCGCCTGTTAATTTTTCCGACGTTTACCATAGGTATTATTTTAACTTAACTTAACCATGTCAACGATATTGAATAAACATTTTTGGTGCCACGGTTGAGTTTCGATGGAATGTCTGATAGCCTTCCCGCCTATGTCAATCGACGATATTTTACTGGAAGCAGAAGAAAAGATGATCAAGACTGAGCAGGTGGTCGTGAACGAATTCGCCGGCGTGCGTACCGGCAAGGCGTCGGCGTCCCTCGTCGAAAACATCATGGTGGAGGTTTACGGCTCGCAAATGCGCATCCGCGAACTCGCCGGCATCACCACGCCCGAGCCGCGGCTGCTCGTCATTCAGCCATGGGACGTGACCTCCGTTCAACACATTGAAAAAGCGATTCAAAAATCAAATCTTGGTCTATCGCCGGCAGTTCAGGGAAAGGTCATCCGCCTCGCGTTTCCCGAATTGAGCACGGAGCGGCGGCAGGAATTTGTGAAGATCGTCAAGAAAATGTCCGAAGATGGTCGCGTGGCCATCCGCCATGTGCGACGCGATGCGATTGAACTTTTAAAAAAGGAGAAAACTTCGGGCGGCGTCGGCGAAGAAGAAACTGAACACGCCGAAAAGGAAATTCAAAAACTAACCGACCAATACATCGCGAAAATTGACGGACACGTCGTTCACAAGGAAAAAGAAATCATGACGGTGTGAGGTACTGGTTCAGATCTCATTTTATTATTGGACGTTGGCTGGCGTCACTTTTACTTCAATCATTGCTGGGTATACTTGGCAATGGCCCATTGCTGCGCGGCGGTTTCACCAAAAATAGTTCGTCTCTGCTCGTAACTGACCCAATCCTGCTCTGACATCGTGGGAGCCACGGAATTATTAAATTGGTCATTAACATCCATCAACACTGTCTTTTGTTGGGCGAGTTGATTGAGTTGATCCTGAACCGTCTGTCCCGCGCTGCCATACGGAGCGTTCGGGTCCATCGCGCTGAAAGCGTTTTTCTCGATGGCCACGCCAACCAGTGAGGTTATCAAAAACGGGTCGTTAAGATTTTGGCCGAGATTCACGGCCATTTGCAAGGTGGCCTGTGCCGAGGTTGTATCGCCAGCCTGTTGATAAGAATTTGCCAGATTGACCATGTTTTGTCCCAGTTGTCTGAGCGCGGCGAGTTGAGGCAACTGTATTTGTGCTGGACCAACCTCTTCCGCATCCGCCACCGAATAACCTGCCGCCAGATAAGCTTCTTCGAGGTTCTCCTGGGAATCCTGAAAATAGTCCTGAAACTGCGATTTGCCGGCGGCGGTGTTGAGCTCCTGAACCGCCTGGTCATTTTGACCGGATTGGAAGTAATTCAGCGCCGAAAGATAATTCGCCAGGGCATTATCGGGAGCCGACTGCTCAAAGGCATTCAACCATTGACGTTGTTGTTGAGGAGATAAATCCTTGTCCAAAGCCGCCCGGAAATCCACTTGCGGATCGTTCGGATATTTTTCCATCGCTTCCTGAAACAGCGCCAAGTCTCCCGAACCCTGAAATGCCGCAAGCAGGCTTGCGGCATTTCGCCCATTTGCCTTGAGGTAAGCCTCGACTTGTTCATGAGTCAGCGTGGGCACCTCGCCACCTTTTAGAAATTTGGCGATCAGATTGGTGGACTGCACATCACTTGAAATGGGTTCAGTTGATGCAGCGACCGACGGAACTACAAATTGTGTCGGCGGCGTGGACAAATGAGCCATGCGTTCCGCTTGAGTGACCTTTTTTGAAAGGCCTTCGTTGTCGCTTTGTAGTTGCGCAATTTGTTGCGACAACGATTCGTTTTGCTCGCGCAATTTAATTTGCGCCTGATGTTGTATCACCAAAGCGGTCGTTGCGGTGGCAATAACCAGCGCGCTGATCCCGAGTTTGAGTTTAGTCATAGTCATAATTTTCAAGAGGGTGAAAGTTGTTCCTGTTCCCGCCACAGCAAGCGATGTGCTTGTGAGCGTCACAGCCAAACCAGCGGGTGCGATTTGGACCGCATTCGCCGAAATCACGGTCGAAAGCGCGGCGGCAGTCGTCGTCATGCCGCGTCGTGTCAGAATTGTGCGGAGTTTTTCCAATGCGCGGTTGACGCGTTTTCGGGCTGCATCTTCGTTGGTGCCCAAATTCACGCCGACTTGGGTTAGGCTTTGTTGTTCAAAAAACCGGAGTAACAGCGCTTCGCGGTCGGTTTTATTCAACCGATTCAACGCTTCATCAAGCAACGGACGGATTTGCTTCCAGTCGTTATTTTCGGTTTCAGATTGAATCGCGTTTATGGTGATAACTTCCTGTTCCCGCGCTCGTCGTCGTCGTTCGCCTCGCAGAATTTGTCTGGCGCTAAAAATTGTGGCGCGGTGCAACCAACCGGCGAGCACAACATTTTCGGAAAAAGCAGGGGCTTTGCGCGCGAGGTCAGTGAAAACGAGTTGTGCAATGTCCTGTGCCAGATGCGGATCGCCGCTGGTCTGCCGGAGGGCGGCGGAATAAACAAGCGAAAGGTGTCGTGCGACGAGTTCGCCGAACGCGGTTTCAGAACGGTCAGCGGCAAATCGTCGTATAAGTTGTCGGTCATCGGGCATCTTTCATACATACAGCCGCAGAACGTCATAATCGGACAGAAAAAACTGGCGTGAAGTTGTTCTACAGACTAGACTCAACGCCGATTTAATTTATGGCAAAACTCACAGTTCGAGATTTGGACGTGCGGGGCAAGCGCGTTTTTATGCGCGTGGATTACAATGTGCCGCTGGAAGAAAAGGACGGCAAAATGGTCATCACCGACGCGACACGCATTGTTGAGACGCTGCCGACGCTGAAGTTTTTAATCGAAAAGGGCGGTAAACTGATTTTGACCGCTCATCTCGGTCGTCCAAAAGGCAAGCGCGAAGCCACGATGTCGCTCGCGCCCGTCGCAGTGAAGCTTTCCGAGTTGCTCGGCAAGCCTGTTGGCTTCGTGGACGATTGCATCGGCGAAAAAGTCGAGAAGGCCGTCGCCGGAATGAAAGACGGCGACGTGACGCTGCTCGAAAACGTCCGTTACTACAACGAAGAAGAAGCGAACGATCCGGCGTTCGCCGAAAAACTCGCGAAGGTTGCGGATGTTTATGTCAACGACGCGTTCGGCGCGGCGCATCGCGCGCACGCGAGCACGGAAGGTGTCGCCCGTTTTGTCACCAAACGCGGC
>JBEKZT010000041.1:0-12675 GCA_049509595.1 Verrucomicrobiota bacterium | reverse complement strand
AACAATGTAAAAAAAGAGCCGCTCGGAAGAGCGGCTCTTGTGAAAAACCTAAAACTAAACTATGAATTAGGCCTTCTTGCGGCGCAATGCCACGAGCGAAGCCATACCCAAACCAGCCAAGGCCAGCGTGGTGGGTTCGGGAACAGCATTCAGAACAGCATTACCGCTCAGATCTTGAAAGTAGCCAGCGGGTGCTTCAGCTCCCACAGAGCCAGCTGCTATGCTATCAGTCCATATATATGAACCAATATAAAGAGAGGTTGCATAAGTGCCACCACCAGCACCATTGCCTGAAGCCACCCAAGCCAAGATTTCAAATGAAACCGGGCCGGACGAATATCCAGGAATACCGCCAGCAACTGCTCCACCTTGAATGTATCCGGCGACAACAGGACCCGTGCCGTTTATTGCTTCAGGCGTAGTTCCTACCGCCTGAATTGTGCTGGGAATGAGGGTAAAGTCCGCAGGATTCGAATCGGTTCCAATGACGTAACCGAGTTCAGCATCCACATTGGGACCCGCACCAAGACCAACACCCAAGGTAGTTTGCGCTAAAGTGCTGTAGGTAACCGGATAATATCCAGTAGAGGCATAGGTATTAAAGTTTTCTTGCCCCTGACCGTATGACGACGCAGTCAAACCAATCACACCGGCTGCGCCAATAACTGCTGCTATTACTTTTCTTTTCATATTTTTTATTATGTTTAGATTTTAGGTTTTGAACGGCAAATCAAATTATTTAGTCAGAAGTCAAACTTTGCACCCAGTTGGTGGCTGTTTTAGAAAGTATGAAAACACCCTCACCAGGCGACAACGTCACGTTTGGTGTCCAAACGCCACCAGCCTTATTGCACGTAGTAAAACCAGCTCCATTCCAAACCTCAATAGCAGACTTGTTGGCCAAAGTCGTACCAAGATTCACGTTGGTGTCGTTCAAATCACCAGAAAACGGAATAGTGCCACCAGCCAAAACAAAAGCGCCAGCAGGCAAGGAATTGGTCGTGGAACCGCCAACCGGTACAGCAACGTTACCAACAAAGGTGTTGGTAATGGAGGTTTTGGCAAGCACAAAAAAGCCCGTTCCCGGCGGAAGAGGCAAATCAGGGGTCCAAACGCCCCCAGCCTTATTGCAAGTAGTAAAACCGGCTCCATTCCAAACCTCAATAGCAGACTTGTTGGGCAAAGCCGCACCAATGCTGGTGGTCGTGTTTGTGCCGTCATCCAACGGATTGCAACACAAGACGAATTGACCTGCGGGCATTGCAGTATTGACGTAACCAACAATGTTAGCCGAATAGACAGTTTGAGCTTGTGATGTGAAGTAACTCGCTGCGAGCGCCGCAGCCGCAATTAGTAGTGTTTTTGTTCTCATTTTTAGTTTAATTGTTACCGTGTGTGATCTGAATATCTCAAATGACAAGGGCAGTGTCAATTTTTTTTTATCTTTTTTTGAACGTTTTTTAGCCCAAAAAACACGAATTTCACATTTTCTTAAACACAAAGGCACGAAAATACAAAGTTTGGACAGAATGAACACAATTTTCAGAATTAACAATCACAGATTCGGCTCATCTGTCAATTTTGTGTTCACTTTATTGCAAAAAGGGTCAGAGCCGATTGACTTTGGCTGCTACGACAATTTTCAGGGAATCGAGGGTCGGGCGGGACGCCAATTGGACGGCGGCGGCGGCTTGGGTCAGTGGAAAGTGGTGACTGATCAATTTTCGCACGTCAAGTTTGCGGGAAAAAACCAGACGGGCGACTTCGCTCTGGTGCGTGAAGTCGGAGGAGTAGCTGCCGATGAGGTCTTTTTCGTCAAGACAGATGGAGGCTAAATCCAAGTTGAAGGTTGAATTGCCGTCACCCCGACCCTCTCCCATTGGATGGGCGAGGGAGTTGCGCTTGGTGTGGGCGAAGAGCAAAATTTGTCCACCACCGCGAACGAGTTGGAACGCTTGCTGGACGGCGTGGCCGGAGGGAACGGCGATAACAGCGGCATCAAGGCCAGAGGATTTGGTAGAGCGCGTCACTCCGTGCGCGCCGGACGATTCACCACATTCGGCGACGGGCAGATGACTGCCCTGCCCTACCTTGTCAGATTTGGATACAAGCATTGTCCATTTTGCGCCGAATCTTTTTGCCAAGTGCAGGCGGGATTTCATTAAATCGGTGGCGAGGACTTTTACGCCCTGCAATTGAAGCAAACGGGTGAACATTAAACCAATCGGCCCCTGCCCTACGACGAGAGTTCTATCGCCAGGCAAAAGATTCAGGCGTTTGACGGCTTTCAAAACGGTGTTGACAGGTTCTAGCATGGCACCTTCTTCGAAGGAATTTTTTCGCGGAATTTTTACAACACCGGGCAAAACGAAATTCATGACGCGAATGTATTCGGCGAAACCACCACCGGCGGGTTCAAATCCGGCGGTGATACCGGTGCGTTTGTAGGTTTTGCACTGGGCGAAGGCGCGGTGGCGGCAGAAATGACAGTCCATGCATGGCACGTGATGATGGAGCGCGACGCGGTCGCCGATGCGGAAGCCGCAAACGCGTGCGCCAATTTTCACGATTGTACCGGCGGTTTCGTGACCGAAGATGCGCGGCGGCGGCAAGGTGCCGTATTGAATTTTTTTGATGTCGGTCGGACAGACACCGCAAACGGCAACTTTGACGAGGAGTTCATTCATGCCAATATGCGGAACGGGCATAATTTCGATACGCAGGTCATTTATGCCGCGATAAACAACGGCCCTCATAGTCTTCGGGATGTCAGACACGAACCGAGTTTAACCACGAATGAACACGGATGAACACGGATTTTTTATCCGCAAAATAGATGAATGAACGCGAATCGAAAACCGATATTGAATTTTCTTGGTGAAAATTAGCGGAATTAGCGAATGAATTCTCTGAACCACAATTCCGGTTCGCACGAAAATTCCACTGGCTGGCCGCGCCAAATGAATCGAATGGCGCGGGCGTGAAGGGCGTGATTTTCAAAAATCAGCCGCGCGCGTTGTTCGCTCGTCAGACGATTTTGAACCAAGGCCAGATACAAATCCTCGTCGCCACCGTAAAGTTTGTCGCCGACGATAGAATGGCCGATGTGTGCGAGGTGAATGCGGATTTGATGTTTGCGTCCGGTGCGGGGAACAACACGGAGCAAAGAAAAATCTCCTTCTTCGCGGTTAAATCGTTGTTCCACCCAAAATTCTGTTTGAGATGGCGCGCCATCGGAATGAACACGATCCTTGACGGCAACGAGGCTTTGCTCATCTTTGCCGAGCGGGTTGTCAACGAAGCCGTATTCGTTCCGCACGCAGCCGTGAACGATTGCCAAATACTCCTTTTCTACGGCGCGGGTTTCCCAAATTTTTCCAAGTTCACCGGCAATGTCAGATTTTTTTGCGACAATGACCACGCCGCTGGTTTCCCGATCCAGACGGTTCACCAAATGCGGTCGCGCCGTTGCGCCGAGATACAATCTTGCACGACCAATCAAACTAGACAACTCGCCATTTTTGGTCGGATGACAGACCAAACCTGCCGGTTTATTAACGACCAGCAGTTCGGCATCTTCAAAAACCATTTCGAAAAGTTTTTCCACTCGCGCGGAAACTGCCACAGAAGCGCGGAGACCTGGAGGATAAATTGCTTTGTTTGCGATGGCTTGTCCAACCGGCGATTTCAGATTACACTGCGCCGCATGAAAGAAAAATGGAATCGCTGGCTGCCGGTCGTTTTCGCGGCGCTGTTCGCCGTCTCGCGGATTCCCGGTCTATTGCCGCTGAATTTCAGCGCGGCTTACGCGTTTGCGTTTTGCGCCGGCGTGTTCTTTTCAAAACGGCTGGCGTGGTGGCTGCCGCTTCTGACGTTACTGGCCACAGACATCGGGTTGAATTTTTATTATTCTGCGCGTGGAATTGGGGTTTGGGATTTGCCGGATTTGGAAAATTTAATTTTCAATTATTTAGCTTATGCTGCTTTGATTGTTCTTGGTCGCTGCTTCAAACCGCAATCGTCCTTTGTGGCTCTGCTCGGCGGCGGGATTTTGGGCGCGATTTTATTTTACCTTATCACGAACACGGCGTCGTGGTTTTTCAATCCGTTTTATAATCCCGAATATACGAAGAATTTTTCCGGCTGGCTGCTGGCGCTGACGAAAGGCACGAGCGGCTGGCCAACGACGCTGGAATTTTTCCGCAACACGCTTTTGAGCGGCGGAATTTTCACGGCGCTGTTCGCCGGCGCAGCAAAATGGACTGTCGCTGAATCGCCCGTGGAAAAAAATGCGGGCGCGCATAACGAAGAATCAGAAACACCGAACGAGGTCAACGCGTGAAAATCGGCGTCATTTCTGACACGCACAATTTTTTCGATCCAAAAATCCAGGAGCTTTTTGCGGGCGTCGAACATATTCTCCACGCGGGCGACGTCGGTTCGGCGTTCATTAAGTTTCAACTGGAGCAAATCGCACCAGTCACCGCTGTAATTGGAAACACCGACGTTGATTTGTCGCTCAAACAAACGGAAGTTCTCGAACTGGCCGGACGAAAAATTCTGATTCATCACATTGTAAACCCACATGCGCTGACGGAAAGTCTTCAAAAACGCATCATGCGCGCGCAGCCGGACGCCGTCGTGTTCGGCCACACGCACAAGGCTTTCAACGAAACCATCGGCGGCACGCTTTATCTGAATCCCGGTTACGCCGGCTGGCCGAAATCCGGCGCGGAACGCAGTGTCGTCATTTTTCATTGTCCGGAAATGCGCGTAGAATATTTTAAATTGTGATCCGCATTTGAATTTTCTTTCGCTAACGGTTCACATTTGTTAAAAATTTTTCGTGCGTAAAATCTTTTGGACAATTTTCAGCTGTTGGCTGCTGGCGCTGGCGGTTCGCGCGGACACGTTTCAATTGACCGACGGCACGGCGATAACCGGTGATATTGTTTCGTTCAACGACACCGGCATCATTTTCCGCACGCCGGACGACAAATACACCGATCGGATGCCGTGGACGAAATTTTCACAGGACTCGCTGAAACAACTAGGGCAAAATCCAAAAATCGAACCGCTCGTTGATCCATTCATCGAAATTCCCGCATCGGAACGCCCCAAAAAGCCGGAAATAAAAATTCAAGATGTATCGCGTTTGGAACAACCGCAGAAACAATCCCTGCTCGGCGCGCTGTTCGCGTCGTCGGTCGGGCTGTTCGCGCTGTTGTTGATTTATGCAGCGAACCTTTACGCGGGCTACGAAATCGCCGCCGTGCGCGCACGACCAATCGCTCAGGTCATGGGCGTGGCGGCGGTGCTGCCGATTCTCGGCCCAATTATTTTTCTTTCCATGCCGATGCACGTTGCAGCGGCGGCGGAAGCGCAACCGGAAGCTGAAGCGCAAACTTTCGCCGTTGCTGGACAAACCGCGCGGGAAACCACCGCAATCTCAGGCGGAGCTCATATCGCTCAGACTTCTTCGCAAAAATCGGCGCATCCCGAAACGCAGGTTTTTCAGCGCGGGCAGTTCATGTTCAACCGGCGGTTTTTCGAAACGAAATTTTCCGGTTTTTTCAGCGTGGTTCGCCGCGAAGCCGAAAAAGATTTAGTTCTTGTCGTGAAAACCATGCGCGGGCAATTTGAGGTCAAGCGCGTGACGCGCATTGCGGCAAACGACATTCATTTTGAAGTGGCGAAAGGGTCGGCCACCAGCGAAGTCATGGTGCCGTTCGCCGAAATTCAGGAAATCCAGCTCAAACACAAAGACGCTTGAAATATAAAACCATTCTCATGTTCGGCGCGCCCGGCTCCGGCAAGGGCACACATGGAAAAATTCTCGGCTCGATTCCGGGTTTTGTCCATTGTAGTTGCGGTGAAGTGTTCCGCAGCTTAAGTCCCGAAACGCCGCTGGGGAAAATTTTTCTCGAACATTCCAGCACCGGTGGACTTGTGCCCGACAAGCCGACCATCGAGCTTTGGAAAAATTACACGCACGGCCTCGCCGCCGCCGGACGCCTCGACCACAAGCGGAACACCCTCGTGCTCGACGGCATTCCGCGCAACGTCCATCAGGCGGAAATGCTGGATAAATTTCTCAACGTCGTCGCCGTGTTTTACATGTGCAGCGCGAATTTTGAAAACCTCGTCAAACGCCTGCAACGTCGCGCGCTCAAAGACAATCGCCTTGACGACGCGAACATGGATGTCATCCGCGCGCGCCTGAAAACCTACGAGGCGGAGACCAAGCCCGTGCTGAATTTTTACGGAAAAAAAATCGTTCATCAAATCAACACCGACGGCACGCCGCCGCAAACCTTCCTCAAAGTCCTCCGCCACGTCGTCAAACTCTGACGAATTTTCTTTTGCCGGCGCGCAATTTCGTTTTCGCTTAAGCCAATGTCAGCGTTGCGAATCATTTTCATGGGCACGGCCGAATTGTCCTGTACCAGTCTCAAAAAACTGACGGGAAATTTTTCTGTCGTCGCCGTCGTCACACAGCCGGACAAACCCAAAGGCCGCGAGCTCAAACTGCAGCCGTCGCCGGTAAAAATATTCGCGCAAAAATTAAATCTCCCAATTTTGCAACCCGCGAGCGCGCGCGATGAAAAATTTGTCGCGAAGCTGCACGAATTAAAACCGGATTTGATCGTCGTCGTCGCTTACGGACAGATTTTGCCGCAGGCAATTCTGGATTTGTCGAAATTTGGCTGCTTAAATGCCCACACGTCGTTACTGCCGAAATATCGCGGCGCATCGCCGATTCAATCCGCGATTCTCAACGGCGAGACTGAAACCGGGGTAACGATCATGAAAATGGACGCCAGTTTGGATACCGGCGAAATTATTTCGCAAACGCGAACGCCTATTTTACCGGAAGACAATTCCGCCACGCTGCACGACCGGCTCGCGCAACTCGGCGCGGAATTACTGGTTGAAACGATTCCAAATTACGTCGCCGGAAAAATTCAGCCGCAACCTCAGCTCGCCGAAGGCGTCAGTTACGCGGCAAAAATAAAAAAGGAGGATGGGCGAATTGATTGGAACGAATCTGCGGAAAAAAATTTGAACCGGCTGCGCGCGTTCACACCCTGGCCGGGCGCGTTCACTTTTTTAAAAGCGGAACCGAAACCGCAATTATTGAAAATTTGGGAAGCTGAAATTGTCGGGCGTTCCGGCAGAGCGGGAGAAATTTTGTCGGCTGACAAAAATGGAATCATTGTTGCGTGCGGAAAAAATGCGTTGCGGATTTTGGAATTGCAGCGCGAAGGCAGTCGGCAAATGACTGCGGCGGAATTCCTTGCTGGCAATCCCTTGAAGGCTGGCGAGAAATTTGAGCAACCGGATTGACAAGGCCGGTTTTTTCACGCCTATTTTGCTTGTGATTGAATCGCCTGATTCCCAAAGCGACCCGCGCATTTACATGGCGGCGGAGCGCACGTTCCTGGCATGGCTTCGGACAGGCATCGCGCTCATGGGTTTCGGCTTTGTCGTGGCGCGTTTTGGCTTGTTTCTTCGCGAACTGGCTGCCAGCGATGAGCCGACCAAACTGCCTCACGCCGGTTTTTCGCTGCCCGTCGGCATTCTACTCATCGTCCTCGGCATCATTGTCAACATTGTCGCGGCCATTCGTCATCGTCGTTGCGTTCGGGCAATTGACTGGGGGGAATTCCGGCAGATGTTCGGATCAGCTTTTGGGTTGTGGCTCGCGGGATTGCTAGCATTGATTGGACTGACCGTTGCTGTTTATTTAACGGTCTTGTAATTCTTCCAAGCATCACGCAAACCAGTCGTGTTATCTCGTCACGCGCTGGCGGCCTGCACATTCTGACTTTTCACTCCCGTATGGCGGATGTCCTGCGCTTCGTAGAGATAAACGACGTCTTCGGCCACGTTTGTGGCATGATCGGCGATGCGTTCGAGGCTTTTGGAAGCGACCATCCAATGAAGGCAGCGGCCAATCGCGTCGGGGTGCTCAACCATGTGCTGCACGAGCGCGGCATGAATCTGTTTATTGAGCGCGTCCACTTCCTGATCACGTGGAATGACGGCGCGGGCAGCGACAGGATCGCGGTTCACAAACGCGTCGAGCGCGGCTTTGAGCATGTCAAGCGCGAGGACGGCTATGTGCGGCAAATCCAAATTGATTTTCACCGGGGGTTCTTGTGAAAGGTCACGCGCGCGTTTGGCTATTTTTGAGGCTTCGTCGCCGATGCGTTCAAGGTCCTGGGAAATTTTCATCGCAACGGTAACCAGACGCAAATTGGTGGCGAGCGGAGCCTTGGTAAGTAATTGAATGGCGAGTTCGTCAATCTCGACTTCAAACTGGTCAATAACGCGGTCGTCCTGCTTGACGCGCAACGCGCGGTCGTAATCGCGCTGGACGAGCGCCTGCACTGCCTGGTTTACGGCGGTCTCGGCGTGACTGGCCATCGTCAGCAATTTTTGACGCAGTGCGTCCAGACCCATTTCAAAATGATTATCCATAAACTGTTTTAACAATAGTTCAACCAAACCGTCCTGTCACATAATCTTCCGTGCGTTTTTGCGACGGACTGGTGAAAATTTTCGTGGTTGCGCCGAACTCCACCATCTCGCCAAGATAAAAAAAAGCGGTGAAATCCGACGCGCGCGCAGCTTGTTGCATATTGTGCGTCACGATGACAATGGTATAATCCCTTTTCAACTGGAGAATCAAATCTTCAATTTTAGACGTTGCGAGTGGATCGAGTGCGGACGCCGGCTCGTCCATCAATAAAACTTCCGGCTGCACGGCCAGAGCGCGCGCTATGCAAAGGCGTTGCTGCTGTCCGCCGGACAAACTGATGGCGGGCGCGTGAAGACGGTCTTTCACTTCGTCCCAAAGCGCGGCCATTTGCAATGATTGTTCAATTCGTTCCGTCAGAATTTTCCGGTCGCGCATTCCATTTAATCGCAAACCAACGGTGACGTTTTCTGCGATGGACATCGTCGGAAACGGATTGGATTTTTGGAAAACCATTCCGACGCGGCGGCGAACGATGACCGGTTCGACGTTGCGCGAATAAATATCGTCGCCGAACAAACGGATTTCGCCTTCCATTCGCGCTTCGGGATTCAATTCGTGCATCCGGTTGATGGCGCGGAGAAACGTGGACTTGCCGCAACCGCTCGGCCCGATGATGGCAGTCACGGCCTTGGCAGCGATGTCGAACGAAATATTCTTGATCGCCTGCCGTTCGCCGAAAAAAATTGAAAGGTTGCGGACGGTCAAAGCCGAAGCGGTCGCGGATTTTTGTTCCGTGGTTGCGTTGACCGGTTGGTTTGAAGTTGCGGGCATGGGTTTAAATTTTCAAGCGACGCGCTGGCTAAAACGGTCTCGCGTAAGGACACGCACACTGACATTAATCGCTGTCACGAGCAGCAGCAAAACGAGCGCGCCCGCCCACGCCTGCCGATGCCAGTCGTCGTAAGGTGAAATCGCGTAAGTAAAAATTTGCAGCGGCAGCGCGGCAATCGGCTCGGTCAAATTGTGCGTCCAATATTCATTGCCGAAGGCAGTGAACAGCAGCGGCGCGGTTTCACCGGCAACGCGCGCCAGCGCAATCAAAACGCCAGTGACAATGCCTTTGAGGGCGGTGCGCAAAACAATTTGCACAATCGTTCGCCATTGCGCGATGCCGAGCGCAAGCGCAGCTTCACGATAACCGCCCGGCACGAGTTGCAAGACTTCTTCAGTCGTTCGCATGATAAGTGGAATCATCATCATGCCGAGAACGATGCCGCCGGCCAATGCAGAAAATCCATGCATGGGCACGACGATCAGAGCATAGACAACCATACCCCAAGTAATCGAAGGCACGCCGTTGATGACGTCAGCGGCGAAACGAATTGACCAGTTAAGTTTTGTCCCGCCATATTCGGAAAGAAAGACGCCGCCCAGCACGCCGATAGGCACGCCGATCAATGCAGCCTGTCCGAGCAGAATGAATGTGCCGATGATGGCGTTGGCCATGCCGCCGCCGGGTTCTCCGACGGGTTTGGGTAATTGCGTGAAAAACGCCCAATTAATCGAGGTGAAACCTTCCTTGATCAAATGGTAAAAAACAAGCACGAGCGGCGCGACGACCAGAATCGCGCATACAAACGTCAGTGTTTGCATGAACGCGTTTTTGGTTTTTCGCCAACTGTGATTTGCCGTGTTCATTTCATTGCTGCGGTTTGACGCCCGGCCCGGCGAATGTTTTCAAAAGCAGTTGCGCAAAAATGTTGACGAGCACGGTCACGCCAAGCAACACCAGGCCGATTTCAAACAGCGCACTCAAGTAAGTGTCGTTGGTCGCTTCGCTGAATTCGTTGGCGACAACACTGGCCAGCGTGTAGCCCGGCGCAAAAAGCGATTTGGTGATTTGCGGCGAATTGCCGATGACCATCGTGACGGCCATCGTTTCGCCAAGCGCGCGGCCAAGTCCGAGAATCACTGCGCCAAAAAGACCTTTTTTTGCATAACTCAAAACGGCGATGCGCGTGACTTCCCAACGAGTCGCGCCGAGCGCGTAAGCGGCTTCGCGTTGCAAACCGGGAACTGAGCGGAGAATTTCGCGCGAAACGGACGTGATGATCGGTACAATCATGATTGCGATGATGATGCCGCCGGCCAAAATGCTCGGGCCGTAAATCGGGCCTTGAAACAGCGGCAAAAAACCAAGTGTTTTTTGAAGAAATGGAAACAAATACGCGCTCAACCACGGAATCATCACAAAAATTCCCCACAAACCGAGAATGACGCTCGGCACGGCGGCGAGCAGTTCGATAAAAATCGTCAACGGCTGGCGAATCCAAAGCGGTGCCAGTTCAGTAAGGTAAACGGCGGTGGCAATGCTTAATGGCACGGCGATAACAAGTGCGATTGCCGACGAAACAACTGTTCCGAAAATAAACGGTAGTGCGCCAAATTCTTCGTTGACGGGATCCCAATCGCTGCTAACGAGAAAATGCCAGCCGAATTGCCGCAGTGCGATTCCGGAGCCGCCCGCCAGTTTCCAACCGATAAGCGCGATGAGTACGAAGACCGAAAGCGCCATGAACAGCGTGATCCATTTGAAGACGGAATCGCCAAAATGTCCGGCGGCGAATTTTTTCGCCGACGCGGTCGGTTGATTTGATGCAGACTCGTTCACATTTTTCCTTTTTTACAAAGCAAAGGACGAAGAGCGGGAGGAACAACGCTCTTCGTCCGGCTCACGCCAAAAAATACCCGGCGGCGGAGCTGATTTCAGTATTTAATTGTGCCAATCAAATCTAATTCGCGGCTCTGGACATTGTCTGGCAACGGCGCGTAATCCAGTGCGGGCGAAAGTTTCTGGCCTTCGGTGACCGCCCATTTTAAAAAGTCCACCAGCTTTTTGCCGCGTTTGGAATCGTTCTGCTGCTGATAAACAAGCACCCAGCTTGCGCCAGCAATCGGATAGGCCTTATCGCCCGGCGCGTTGACCATTGAGAAACGGAAATCGTCGGGAATCGTGGCGGTGGCCAGCGCGGCGCTCACGGAATCGGGCGCAGGGGAAATGAAATTGCCCGAGGCGTTTTTCACGTCGGCAAAAGGCATTTTATTTTTGTCGGCGTAGGCCAGCTCGACGTAACCAACCGCGCCGGGTAATTGCCGGACCTGACCGGAAACGCCTTCACTGCCCTTGGCGCCAAGACCGATGCCGGCGGGCCATTTCACCGAAGTGCCCTTGCCAACTGTGTCCGCCCACGCGGGATTCACGCTGCTGAGATAATCGGTAAAGATGAACGAAGTGCCGCTGCCGTCGGAACGATGCACGGGAATCACCGGCAAATCGGGCAGATTGACGCTCGGATTGAGCGCGGCAATCTTCGGATCGTTCCATTTGGTGATGTTGCCGAGATAAAGATTCGCAATCGTGTCGCTATCCAATTTTAATTTCGGATTGTCGGGCAAATTGTAGGTAATCGCCACTCCGCCGGCGACCACTGGAATGTGCAGTATTTTGCCGGGCGCCTTGGCAAGATTTGCGTCGCTCATGGGCGCATCGGAAGCGCCAAAATTAACCGTTTGTTTGAGTAATTGCTGCTGCCCAGCGCCGGAACCGATGGATTGATAATTGAAATGAACGGTCGAGTCCACCTGACCATAAGCTTCAAACCACTTGGTAAAGGCAGGATAATCGAACGACGAACCGGCACCGTTGATGAGTTGCGCGTGAGAGATGATCGTGGCCGCAAACAAACAACAAAGAATTGAAAGAATTATTTTTTTCATTTTAGCAGAAGTAATAATTTATGGAGCGTTTTTAGTTCTAAAATTTCCACATCAAATCTGCCATGGCGTGGATCGCCTCGCTCTGCGCTTCGGAGGTTGTCGCTGAACCGGCCAGTCCGGGCGTGTTGATGATGTTCGGATTGATCAAATCGTTGATGTAACAGGTGAACGAAAAGGTTAATGCGTCAGTTATTGAGTAATTAAATTTGATCAAATGTCCTTTGATATTTGTTCCGCCATACCAATTAAAACTGGTCGCGGAAACGGCGTGCCAGCCCGCGTTGGGTGCTGCCGCATAATAAGCACCGTTATCGTCATCCACCATTTGGTCAAACCAGGCATCGGCTTCCAGATATTCATAACGATATGAAATGTCCCATGTGCCTTTCTTGCCCGATTTACCGAACGTGATT
>JBEKZT010000040.1:0-12989 GCA_049509595.1 Verrucomicrobiota bacterium | reverse complement strand
ACTTTCATCTTAACATGATGGGGCCAGCCATCTATGCACTGGTGTTGTCCATCGCACTAATATTGATTTTAAAGTCCGTTGACTGGCAGGCTTGTATTGGCAATGACAAATTCGAGTAGAACCAATTCACGATGCCTAACAATTCGCCGGAGCCAACGCCGATGACGCCTTCAATTCCGCATTCGCGGTTGACAGCTTCGGCGACGTGGCTCAGCTTTCTACGTTAGGCCGCTCAGTGAGATGCGTCGAAATTCATCAGCACTTATCTGGTCTGTTACGGTAATTGGTGCTTACGTTCTTATTCGCAGCTGCATTTATCATTTTTTCCCAGTCACGTCTCAACAGACGTGGTTCTTTCGAGACACTTTGATGACGCTTCCGCGTCTCGGAGCGTTCACGACGTTACTGCTTCTTAACCGTATTTGGAACACATCACATTTCGATCTGCCGTTAGGAGATTGTGGCAGGGCGGCGCTTATGGGCGCTGTACCAATGGCCTTGTGGGTTTTCTATTTCAGTGGCGGACATGGCGACTCCTTCGCGTCTTATATGATGTTGATTGGATTCTTCACAAGCTTGGTTGTCGGGGTATTCGAAGAGTATGCATTTCGCGGTCCGCTGCTGTTTGCTCTTCGTCAGCGTTTGTCCTTGTTCACGACCATTGTCCTCAGCAATATTTTATTCGCCATCTACCATTTCCAAGCGGAGCCTTTTAGATTTTGGGCGGCCATTTTTCTGACGGGAGTGATTTACGCGAATCTCCGCTTTCGCGGATTGAGCCTCGGTTGGCTCGCCTTGATTCATGGAGTGACAGACGCTTTCTTCTTCTTTTTTCCAAGTATTAGCCCAAAACCATTCGGCTTCTACGGGCTAGTATTGCACACTGGTTTGCTGGTATATGCAGTCATGACTTTTCCACGTTCAATGGTCGCGGAGTCGCGGTCTAACAAATCGCTGTAGGCGACGATCCTTTTTCAAACGCGAGATGATTTCGTGTTCGATTTCGCAAATGGGCGGCCAGTTGTTCATGAACACGCCCATTTTAGCGGCTGGAAAGAAATGGGAAAAACACAACGGTCAGGACAATTTTTCCGTCGCGCCTGGATTCCCCTGCGCCGTTTCAACCAATTCACGGATGCGGCGCGCGTCCGCCTTCTTGTGGCCGTGACTGGCCAGCGGATCGCTGCCGCCGCTGGATTCAATCAAGATATTCGACCAGACGATCCCGGTCTTAATATGCACCGAGGCAACCTTGGTGATACTAATGCTGATTTCGTCCTTGCTGAACCACGAACGTTTGCGTCGGATGACCGCCTTGTCCGTCACTTCGATGACCGTTGGAAAAAGAAAATTTCCGTGCGTCCAGCGACTCGCCTGAAATGTTTCCGATGCCATGAACAAAATGTGAACCGGCCAACCGGTTTAAGCAACTGCATTTGAATTTTATACAAAAAGCCTCGGTAGTGTATTAGTTTAAATCTCTGGGACGCCTTTATTGGAGTGTCAAATATTACAGGCATTAGCACCACGTTGGCACTTAGCCTCTTCTCCAAAATTTCCAACTCACCAAATCGCTGTTCGGAGCGGGCCGATGGTTAGCGACCACGCACGATGGCCGCAAGCGTGAGGAGAACAATGAATACAGCCCCGCTGGAGGCAGTATTCATGAGAGCGTCTCCAAGAATCGGCAAGAATATGAAATGCATAATTTACCTTTCGTTTTTTTTGATGGCAATGCGTTTGCCTTCAAATGTGTGTGTGACAGCTATTATTAACTCCGATTCGGATAATAAGCAAGCAAAATATAAGCTGCGCGCGTATCAGCTTGAAATTCAATCCGTTAAAGTTACAATTTCTTCAATGTTCCAAACGTGCTTCCCAAAGCCGCGATCAATTTGACAAACCGCCAGTTGCGACTAACCTCGTTTCGATGGAAAAATTCGCTTTGCTTGCTGCCTTGTTTCTTATGCAAATTACGACTGCTTGGGCAGCGTCCATTTACGATATTGCAGTCAAGGACATCGACGGCAAGAGCGTTTCCTTGGGCGACTATAAAGGCAAAGTGCTGCTCATTGTCAACGTCGCCTCCAAATGCGGGTTCACGCCGCAATATAAAGCCCTCGAAACGATTTACGAAAAATACAAGGACAAGGACTTTCTCATCCTCGGCTTCCCGTGCAACCAGTTTGCGAATCAGGAACCCGGTACCGACGAGGAAATCAAACAATTCTGCACCAGCAAATATCTTGTCACCTTCCCACTCTTCGACAAAATCGAAGTGAACGGCGCAAATCGCCATCCGCTTTATGTCATGCTTGCGGGCAAAGACTCTCCCTTCCCCGGCGACATCACTTGGAACTTCAACAAATTTCTCATTGGCAAAGACGGCCAGATCATCAAACGCTTCGATTCAAAAAACAAACCCGACTCACCGCAAGTTATTGCTGCAATTGAAAGCGCTCTCGCTACAAAATAATCGGAAAAGCGCTACACGAATGTCGTTTATGTTTGAAATTCATCCGAAAATTTCCTTCGCCAATACGCCATCGCAAATTTTCATTACCGCGCCGGTCATTCGAATCGTAAAATCGTCGCCGATCTGGATGGCGATGACGCCGCCGGGCATGTGGACGGAAATCTCGCGGTCGCAGAGGCCGAGCTTGTACGCGACGGCCGCTGCCGCGCTGCTGCTGCTGCCGCTGGCGAGCGTGTAACCCGCGCCACGCTCCCAGATTTCAATCTGGATATTTTTACGGTCAAGCACTTTCATGAGTTGGACGTTCGTGCGGTTGGGAAAACGCAGGTGTGTTTCCAGCAGCGGGCCGAGTTGCCGCGCGAGGTCGGCGCTGATTTTGGGCAGCGGAAGCACACAGTGGGGATTGCCCACGGTGGCCGCGCAAAAGTTGAATTTCTGGCCGCGCAGATGGATCGGTTCGTTGATGACCTCGCGGCGCGGGCCGGCAACGGGAATGTCGTCGCTCCAAAAACTGACCTTGCCCATTTCGACACGCACAATCTTGCCGCGTTCCATGACCGTGGCTTGCACAAGGCCGCCGCGCGTTTCGATAGTGAACTCTTCCTTGCCAACGAGTTTCCTGTCCCAAAGGTAACGCGAAAAAATCCGCAGTCCGTTGCCGCTTTTCTCCGCTTCACTGCCGTCGGGATTAAAAATACGCAGCGCGAACCTCGCTTTTTTCGATGGCAGCGGACCGAGCAGGATGCCGTCCGAGCCGACGCCGAAGTTGCGGTGGCAAATCGTTTTGATTTGTTCCGGCGTCATCGGCGACGGAAGGTTCTTCGGGTCAATGACGAGGTAGTCGTTGCCCAGTCCATGATATTTTGCAAATGCCCAGCGCATGACGAAGGATAGCGTGACCGAACCGAAGCGCAAAACAGAATGCGCCTAACTTTTCAGGATAGTCTCGATTTTCTGCAGTTCGGCGGAGGTGAACGCGAGGTTTTTCAGCGCGCCGACGGCATCTTCGATTTGAGCGACACGGCTGGCGCCGATCAAAGCAGAGGTCATGCCCGGATGGCGCAGCACCCACGCCAGCGCCATTTGCGCGAGCGTCTGGCCGCGAGCCTTCGCCAGTTCGTCGAGCCGCTGCACCCTAGCCAGTTTATCTTCGGTGATTTGATTTGGTTTCAGAAAGCTGTACGGCTTGGAGGCACGCGAACCTTCTGGAATACCGCGAAGATATTTGTCCGTGAGCATTCCCTGCGCGAGCGGCGAGAAGGCGATGCAGCCGATGCTTTCCTGCGCAAGCGTGTCGAGCAGGCCGTCTTCAATCCAGCGGTTGAACATGCTGTAAGACGCCTGATGAATCAGGCAGGGCGTGCCAAGCGCACGAAGAATTTGCGCCGCCTGTCTTGCCTTGTCAGCGGGATAATTGGAGATGCCCGCATAGACCGCCCGCCCGCTGCGCACGATGTAATCCAGCGCGCCCATCGTTTCTTCCAGCGGCGTTTCGGGGTCGGGCCGGTGGGAATAAAAAATGTCCACGTAATCCAGCCCGATACGTTTGAGGCTTTGATCCAGACTTGCGACCAGATATTTGCGCGAACCCCAGTCGCCATAAGGTCCCGGCCACATTGTATAGCCTGCTTTTGAAGAAACGACAAGTTCGTCACGGAAAGGTTTGAAGTCTTTGGCGAGGATGAGCCCGAATGTTTCCTCCGCCGAACCGGGCGGCGGCCCGTAGTTGTTCGCCAGGTCAAAATGCGTTATGCCCAAATCGAATGCCCGGCGCGCCATGGTCCGGCCATTTTCAAAAACGTCCACGCCGCCGAAATTGTGCCAAAGGCCGAGCGAAATGGCGGGCAGTTTGAGGCCGCTCCGGCCGGTGCGATTGTAGCGCATGTCCTGGTAACGCGAATCTGCGGGTAAATAGTTCATGCCATTTATCTAACTTGAACCGACAGCTTCTGGCAAATTTTTCATGCCGGATTTTTCCAGTTTTGCAACCAGGCTGGTCACGATTTTTTTTACAAGGCCCGGCCCTTCATAGACCAAACCCGTATAAATCTGAACCAGCGACGCGCCCGCCGCAATTTTTTCCCAGGCGTCATCCGCGTTGAAAATTCCGCCAACGCCGATAATTGGCAATTGTCCGCGTGTCTGTTTAAAAATGTGCCGGATGATTTCCGTGCTGCGTGCGCGCAACGGTCTGCCGCTTAAACCGCCGGTTTCGGAATAAATTTTTTGTGCGGTGGAGTCAACTGTTTGAGGACGTGAAATAGTCGTGTTCGTCGCGATGATAGCGGCAATTTTTCGCGGAGTGGCAAGTTCAAGGATTTCATTGAGTGCTTCAAATGAAAGGTCGGGGGCGACTTTTACCAAGACTGGCTTCCGGCTTCCGTTCTTCTCCTGAATCGCCGCAAGAATTTCGTCCAGCAACGCTTTATCCTGAAGCTGGCGCAAACCGGGCGTGTTTGGCGAACTGACGTTGACGACAAAAAAATCCGCGAGATCGCGCAGGACGCAAAACGAGTTTGCGTAATCTTCTGCGACCTTATCCAGTGGAGTGACTTTCGATTTTCCCAAGTTGATTCCGACAGGATGCTTTGGCCAGCGAGTAGTTTTTTTCCAATTAAAAAGTTTTTGCGTGAGAGCTTCCGCGCCAGGATTATTAAAGCCCATGCGGTTCACAATCGCTTCATCTGCAACGGCGCGAAACATCCGCGGTGGCTGATTTCCTGGCTGCGCGTGCCACGTCACGCCGCCAAGTTCACAAAAACCGAAGCCAAATTTTTCCCAAACGGGAACGGCCGCGGCGAATTTGTCCATTCCGGCAGCAAGGCCGATTGGATTTGGAAATTTCAAACCAAAAAGTTCAACGGGCAGTTGAGGTGGCGCAAAAAATCTTCCGATGGCATTGCAGATGAATTCATCTTCGCTGGCGCGGCTCAAAATTTTCAAGGTAAAATCGTGCGCGCTTTCGGCGTCCTGCGCGAAGAGCAGCGGGCGGACGAGTTTTTTATACGGCCAGCCCATTGGTTTCAGGTGTGTGCGCCGTTCTTTGCCCCGGCACATTCGGAAATCTTACGGTAAGATGCCAGCGCAAGCAGCGGCCAGGCGTTGCGGTAAATGTCGTATTTCAGATAAAAAACTTTTGGAAAACCGGTGCCGGTCGTCTCGTGCTCCGTCCACGAGCCATCGGGATTTTGCGTGCGAATCAAATACTCGATGCCGCGTTTGAGCGCGGGATTTTCCGGATCGTTAAACGCGCACAAGCCCATTACCGCCCATGCGGTTTGCGATGCAGTGCTTGGCCCCTGCCCTTTGAAAACCGGGTCGTCGTAGGTGTTACAGCGTTCGCCCCAGCCGCCGTCTTCGTGCTGGACGCTTTCAAGCCACTCGCGCGCCTTAAGCAGCCACGGCTGGTTCATGTCCAGGTTCATCGCGCGCAAGCCGCGCAAAACCTGCCATGTTCCGTAAATATAATTCACACCCCAGCGGCCATACCAAGAGCCGTCGGCTTCTTGCGTGTCGCGAATAAAATCCAGCGCCTTTTCAATTTGTGAGTGTGTGACTTTCCAATTTTCGTAGCCGAGCAGTTCAAGGATGCGTGCGGTAATGTCAGCGCATTCGGGGTCAAGCATTGCGTTGTGGTCGGCGAATGGAACCTTTTCCAGAATGTTCTTGGTGCAATCTTTATCAAACGAAGCCCAACCGCCATCCTTACACTGAAACGTCATCATCCATTTCAGTCCGCGCCGGAAACATTCGTCGCGCTTCTGCGGATGGTCCGTGGGAATTTTTCGCAACGCGAGCAGCACCATCGCCGTGTCATCCACGTCGGGATTCCATTTGTTGTTGAATTCAAAAACCCAGCCGCTCGGCTCAACGTTCGCAGGGTTTTTATGAACCCAGTCGCCGCGAAAACGGATTTCCCTTTCCATCAGCCATTCAGCCGCTTTCTTCATCATTGGATGATTTTCTGAAACGCCCGACTCGCGCAGGCAAATGGCGACAATGGCCGTGTCCCAAACCGGCGAAAAGCATGGCTCAATACGAACGTCATTGTCCGTTTCGTGTTGAAGTTTTTTTAACTCGCGCACAGCACGGATGACCTGCGGATGGTCTTCGGGATAGCCGAGGGATTTGAGCGCGATGAGCGAATTGAGCATCGCCGGAAAAATCGCGGCCAGACCGTCCGTGCCTTCAAAGCGTTCCAGCATCCAGTTTTCACACTTTTTCAAGGCGAGCTTGCGGAACGGATGAATTTTGTGTTCGGCGAACCATTCGGCCAGTTTGTGCAGCCGATCCAGCCACAGGAAAAAATTACGGAGGGAAATCTTTTCTGGATCGGGCGTGGGTGCGAGGTCGCGTTCATGGATGCCTTCAGGGTAAAGTTCGTCCAAGTCCACACTCACTGGCCGCGTCGGCTTGAAATGGTTGATGATGGCCAGCGGCACAAGCATGCCGCGCGACCAGTTGCTCATGTCCCAGAAATTCACGTGAAACCATTTGCCCAGCAGCAGCACTTCACACGGAATCGTCGGCACATACTCCCATGGATACAAACCGATCAGTGCAAGATACAACTTGGAAAATGTGTTCATGCGTGGCACGCCGCCGAGACTCAAGGCCACCTGCCGCGCGCGCAACATTCGTGGGTCGGTCACGCGCACACCGGCAAGTTTGAGCGCCAGATACGCTTTGATTGTCGCGTTCACTTCCGCCGGGCCGCCGTGATAAATATTCCAGCCGCCATCGGGCAATTGCTTGGAAAAAATATGATTGACCGCCTTGCGCTGCCATTTTTTATCCACGCTGCCGTCCCAGTGATGGTAGGCGACCATGTCCGAAACGAGCGTCGAATCCACCATCAACTCGCCGATCCAGTAACCTTCGGGACGCTGCAAGTTCAGAAGATTCTCCTGCGCCCGCAGGATGGCGATTTCCAAATCATTCGCCCCGCGGGCTTTAGTCCGGGCTGCCGCAGGCGACTCCGGTTGAACCCTTTTTCCACTGTCAGTCAACACGCGCATACTTTGCAGTTTCGCAAAAAAACTGTAAAGTTTTTAGTGTACACTAAAGTGGATGAAAAAAACATCAAAGCTATTCTTAAAATGAGACTGCCGGAGAAATTAAATCGCCTGTTCCGAACCCCGCGATTGTCGCGCGTTCGCATCGTGATTGCATTGGCCATCGCCGTAGCAGCGGACGGATTACAATTTCTTCTTGGCCCACTCGGCTGGGTTTTCGGGGATCAAGCCATTGATTGCATGGCGATGGTATTGACAAGTTGGGCGATTGGTTTTCATTGGCTGTTGTTGCCCACGTTTGTCGTCGAACTCATTCCTGTATTGGAAGACCTGCCAACGTGGACAGCTTGCACGATTGCCGTCGTGGCGATAAGAAAACACGAACAGCGCACCATTCCGCCGAAACCAACAATCGAAATCTGATTGAAAATTCCCGCCGCACACGCCACATTCATCGCATGACAAAATCCGTTTTCAACGGCCCCGTTTATGTCGTGCGCGACAACATTGACACCGATCAGATCATTTCCGCTCAATACCTGAACCTCGTGCCGACCATTCCCGAAGAATACGAAAAGCTCGGCAGCTACGCGCTTGACGGTTTGCCCAAATCGCTTTATCCGATCCGCTACGTCAAGGAAGGCCAGCTCGACAGCGATTATCCCATTGTCGTCGGCGGGAAAAATTTCGGCTGCGGCAGTTCGCGCGAACACGCGCCCATCGCGCTCGGCTCGGCCAGTTGCAAAATCATCCTCGCCGAAAGTTTCGCGCGCATTTTCTTCCGCAATTCCGTCGCCACCGGCGAACTTTATCCGTGCGAAATTACCGAACGCCTCTGCGACACCCTGAAGACCGGCGACGTCGTCACCGTTGACCTCGACGCCGCCACAGTCACGGTCAAGGAGACCGGCAAAGTCGTCAAATTCAAACCGCTCGGCGACGTCCGCCCCGTCGTGGACGCCGGCGGCCTGTTTAATTACGCGCGCCAAAGCGGGATGATTGCGAAATAAAATAAAAGGCCAGTAGCTTTTGACCGCTGGCCTTGAATTTTCTGAAGCCAAAAAAATTAACATTTGGCCGCTTTTTGTTTCCAATACTCGGCTTGAACCAAAGCAGTGAGCGTGTTCATGGGCACTACCGCATGTTTGTGTCAGTGGACAGCGTTTGGGCCTTTTGATAGGCTCATGTTAAATCCGACAAATACCATGAAGTTAACTCTGATAAAGTGCCTGCTAACTACAGTTTTCATAGGTTGGCTGGCGATTTATTCCACCGCCGTTTCAGCGGCAGATTCGTCCATTTTGAGCACTCACAAATCACCCGACTGGCTTCGAAGTTCAGTCGTGTATGAAATCTTCCCGCGCAACTTCTCCCAGGAAGGCGATTTCAATGGGATTACCGCCCGTTTGGATGAATTAAACGATCTTGGCGTGAACATCCTCTGGCTCATGCCAATCCACCCGATCGGCGAAAAGATGAAGAAAGGCTCGGTTGGCAGCCCTTACGCGGTGCGCGACTTTTACGCCATCAACCCCGACTATGGCACCACCAACGATTTCAAGCATCTGATTGAGGAGGCCCATAAGCGCGACATGAAAGTGATCATGGAAATCGTGGCCGGTCAGACCGCCTGGGACAGCGTGCTCATGGCACATCCGGATTTTTTCCTCCAAGACACGAATGGCGTAATTATCCCACCCGATCCTGCATGGACGGATGTGGCTGGGTTGAATTATGCAAATCCAGACGTTCGCCAATACATGATTGACATGATGAAATACTGGTTGGAGGACTACGGCGTGGACGGGTTTCGTTGCGATGTGTCGCCCACGGTGCCGGTTGATTTTTGGGAAGCCGCCCGGGCCGAACTTGAGAAGATCAATCCACAAGTCATCATCCTTGCCGATGCCGGCGCCAAACCTGCACTGCTTGATAAAGCCTTTGATGTGGATTCCTCTTGGGCCTTGGTCAGCACACTGGACACCGTTATGAGTGGAGTGGTTCCAGCATACTTCATGAAAGATTCGTGGGAGCACACCTATCAGCAGTTCCCCAAGGACGCATTGCACCTGCGTTTCTCGGACAGCCACGAGGAAACCCGGGCTGTTACGCGTTATGGTGTGAATGGAGCACTCGCGGCGCAGGTGTTAATGTTGACTCTCGACGGCGTGCCGCTCTTTTACAACGGCATGGAAGTGGGTGATGCGACCGAGTCCACCGACCCGGCCTTGTTTGAAAAGATGCCGGTTTTTTGGCATCCCAGCGGACGCCCTCCCCTACGCGACATTTACCGGAATCTGATCAAGCTTCGCAAGCAATCCCCCGCGCTATACAATGGAGATGTTGTCTGGCTCGAAAACACGGCTTCGGGAGAAATCATCAGCTTCCTGCGACAGGATGAAAAAGATCAGTTCCTAGTCATGATCAATCTTTCCAGCCGCCGTGTGGCCGGGTCGGTTGAATTGCCAAACGGAGACGGTTTTGAGCCCGTGAACATCAGCGGCATGTCTGAATCGGTTGACACCACCCTTCCTGATTTCAGCCTTAATGGCTATGGATGGCAGATATATCACCGGCCCTTTTCTAAATGACCGCGGAAGCCGTTGGAACGGATCTTGAGGACACTTGTCGCCAAGAGGGTCGAAATTTCAGGTTTAATCTGCCTTCAATCTATGGCTAACTGAAGGCCGATGCCGAACCGCAAAGCCTCGAACCTGCTGCCCTGCCCCCGCTCGCTGAAACTTCTTCGAGGCACTTTCACGCTGCCGAAGCAGAAACCGCTCGCCGCAATTAAAATCATCCGCAGCAATTCCGCGCCGGATCATCCCGAAGGCTACGCGCTGGCGATCTCCAAAACTGAAATTAAAATTTCCTTCCGTGAAACCGGTGGCTTGCGCGCCGCCACGGCGACGTTGCGGCAATTGCTGCGCGAATACGGTCTTCGCCTGCCCCTCCTGCGCATCCGCGACTGGCCGGATTTCCCGCGGCGCGGCGTGATGCTCGACATCTCGCGCGGCCGCGTGCCGAAACTGGAAACGCTGCTCGATCTCGTCGAAAAACTTTCCGATTTCAAGATCAACGAGCTGCAACTTTACACCGAGCACACGTTCGCCTACAAAAAATACCAATCCGTCTGGCAAAGCTGGGGTGCGCTGACCGCAAAGGAAATCCAAATCCTCGACGCGCGCTGCGGCGAACTCGGCATTGACCTCGTGCCGAACCAAAATTCCTTCGGCCACCTGCGTTATTTTCTCGCCGACCCACGCCTGAAAAAACTTGGCGAAATTTCCGAACCTTACGAAGACGTGAGCAAGGAATTCGTCCGCCGTCCAACCACACTTGCACCAAGTCATCCCGACACGATTCCGTTTTTGCGCGGGCTTTACGATGAATTGCTGCCAAATTTCTCCAGCAAATATTTCAACGTCGGCTGCGACGAGACTTGGGATTTGGGGCGCGGCCGGAGCAAAATACCTTGCGAAACCAAAGGCAAAGGCCGTGTCTATCTGGATTTCTTGAAAAAAATCCATCGCGAAGTTTCCGCGCACGACAAAAAAATGATGTTCTGGGGCGACATCATTTTAAAATACCCGAAACTGATTTCTGAACTGGCAAAACTTGGCGGGGCTGACCTGCGGGTCAGCCCTACCATCATCGCGCTGAATTGGGGTTATGAGGAGGATCATCCGTTTGAAAAGGAAGCCGCGCAATTCGCCAAGGCAAAAATTCCATTCTACGTCTGCCCCGGCACTTCAACGTGGCAAACGCTTATTGGCAAGCACGACAACGCACTTAAAAATCTTCGTGCCGCTGCCAAAGCCGGGAAAAAATTCGGAGCGATTGGTCTTCTCAACACCGATTGGGGCGATGGCGGTCATCCGCAACCTCTGGCCGTAAGTTGGCCGATTTTTCTTGCAGGAGCCTCACTTGCTTGGAATTCAAAAGAATTTGATGAATCGAAACTCATTACAGTTTTGAGTCGCGATGTTTTTGAAGACGCGACCGGCAAAATTGCGAAGGCCGGATTCAAGCTGGGTTTTGTCCACGCGAAACTTGGCGTGAAGGCGTTGAATGAAACGCCGCTCGGCACGGTCATCGCCGCGCCGAAGCCGGAAGACCGCGAGCTGTTTTGCCGGAACGGATTGAAATGGTTCGCCGAAATTCCGATGAAGAACATTTGCGCAACGTTGAGCGAAATCGAAAAACAGCGCGCGATCTTGATCCACGCAAAACCAAAATCGGATTCCGGAAAAATCCTTTTGCGCGAACTAGATTTAGCGGCGCGCATGGCAGAACAGTCATGTAAATTTATGTTGTGGCAACAATCCGTCGCCGTTGGAAAAAAGTTGGAGGCAAAACTGTTGGCACAACAAGGTATCCGCGAACTGCGGAAGTTGGAAAAAAAATTCAACACTTATTGGCCGTTGCGGAACAAGGCGACGACAAAGCATTGTTCGCCGTTTTTGCAATGGCGCATTCAGGATTATTCCGGACAATGATGGCTCGCGGGGACGCTCGTCCCGTCAACTATTTGCTTTTCACATCCCAGGCATCGCGCAATCCGTCACCGAGAAAATTAAGCGCGAGTAAAGTTGTCACGAGCACGCCGCCGGGGAAAACAATCAACCACCAGTAAATACGAATCGGGTTAATTTGCGAAACGCCTTCGGCGATGAGCGTGCCCCAACTGGCCATCGGCGGTTGCACACCGAGGCCGAGAAAACTCAGAAATGATTCGTAAAGAATGATGTCCGGCACAGTGAGTGCTAGATACGCAATCACGACTCCAAAAATATTTGGAATAATATGGCGCACTAAAACCCACGATGGTGTTGCACCGAGTGCGCAACTGGCTTCGACGAATGCGCTCGTCCGCAAAGATAAAACCTGCCCGCGTACAATTCGTGCCATTGTCAGCCATGACACAGCACCAAGACCGACAAAAAGCAGGCTCACGCGCAGTCCGCCGGCCAGTGCCGGTGAATTTTCGATGAAGCGTGATTGTTTGAGCAATTCGCCAAGCGTTGTCAGCAAAACGATGACGAAAATGACAGACGGGAGCGAGTAAAGTATATCAACAATTCGCATTAAAAAATTATCCATACGGCCCCCAACGTAACCGGCAATCGCGCCCCACAAAACACCAATGACCAGGCTCACGCCCGCGCCAACGATGCCGACGAGCAATGAAACTTGCGCGCCGAAAAGAACGCGTGAAAACAAATCGCGCCCATGAACATCCGTGCCAAACCAATGTTGCGCACCGGGCGGCGTGAATTGCGAGTCGGAAAGCTGGTTCGGATTATGCGTTTGAACGAAGGTTGCGCCGGATATTTTTAGCACCATTGGCCAAGCGACGATTGCGAGCAATAAAAAGGCAAGATACCAAGCGCTGAAAACGGCCACGCGATGTTTTTTAAATCGCCGCCATGCCCGCTGGCCGGGCGAAAAGTGTTGCCGGCTTTTCTCACTCATATTTCACACGTGGGTCAAGCAAG
>JBEKZT010000004.1:0-21643 GCA_049509595.1 Verrucomicrobiota bacterium | reverse complement strand
GCGACACCTTTCATCACCGAAGTCATCGGCAAAATTCCCAACCGCCTGCAACTGGCGGGTGGCTGGATTGACCAGCCGTTCGTTTCACAGCACAACCCTAAGCCGCCGGGTGCGATGGTCGTCGTGCAAATCAAGCCGACGTTTCGCCCGATGGATCGCTCCGGCATCGCCAGCGGCACACGCACGGTTGCCATGAAGCTATGGAAAAATAAATTGCCGAACCGTCCGCCAGAGGAATTGGTGCACGAACTTTATGAAGTCGAAAACAGAGGCAAAACGGAACCGAGCGGTTCGCAGGACATGATTGGTCTGGTTTATCCCGGTATCAACCGGCTGGATTACGATTTCAAAATTCACGGCGGCGTTTTTCCGTCGCACATCGAATCACTCAATTCGGCGAAGCACGCGCGCTGGCTGAAAAAAGTTTTGCACCTGCTGCCGATTGAGCCGCGACCGGATGGTTACAGTCCGCTCGGCAAAAAAAATCTGGAACCAAAATGGGTTGCGCGGCTCGGTCAGAGCGGCACGGATTGTTTTGACGCGATAAAAAAAATGGACGTGAACGCGCTCGGCGCTTCGTTCAACGAAACGATGTTGTGCTGGGAAAAATTATTGCCGTACGTCGTCACGCATCCGCTCATCAAACTGGATTTGAAGGCGATTTTGAAAGTTTATCAAAAGCATTTCCCCGGCGCGATGTTCTCCGGCTGCGGCGGCGGTTATCTGCTCGTCGCGTCAAAAGAAAAAGTTCCCGGCGCGTTGCAAGTCACCATTCGCACTACTGCCAAATGAGTTCTCAAAAACAAATCGTTGTCAGCGGCGGCTTCGATGACATCAAATCGCGCGACCTGCGTTTTCTCGAAGAAGCCGCGAAGCTCGGCGAACTCACCGTGCTGCTCTGGCCGGACGAAACGTTGCTGGAGCAAACCGGCAAAGCGCCGAAATTTTCGCTGGTCGAAAGGCTTTATTTTCTTGAAGCCGTCCGTTATGTAAGCCGCGTGATTCCCATCAGCGACGTGCAAAACCTTGCCTCGTTGCCAGAGGAAAATAATTTTCATCCGCAAATCTGGGCGGACTTGGAAAATGATTCCAATTTAGCACGCCAGTCATTTTGTCAAAAAAGTGGATTGGCATATCGTGTTTTGCGCGCGGAACAATTGAGCGATTTTCCCGAGCCTTCGCCAGGACCTTCGCTTTCCGGCCGAAAAAAAGTGGTTGTTACCGGTAGTTTCGACTGGTTTCACTCAGGCCACGTGCGGTTTCTCGAAGAAGTCAGCGCGTTCGGCGATCTTTATGTCATAGTTGGCCACGATGCGAACATTCGTTTGTTGAAAGGCGAGGGACATCCGCTGCTGGCGGAAGCCGAGCGGCGCTACGTCGTCGGTTCGATGAAGTTCGTGAAGCAGGCGTTGATTTCCAGCGGCAACGGCTGGCTGGACGCCGATCCGGAAATTAAAAAATTGAAACCCGACATTTACGCCGTGAACGAGGACGGCGACAAAGGCGGCAAACACGAGTATTGCCAGAAACTCGGCATTGAATATCTTGTGCTCAAACGCACCCCCGCAGCCGGTCTGCCCAAACGCAGCAGCACGGATTTGCGCGGGTTCTGACCGACAATGAAATATGCTTAAAGCCGGCATTCTTAATCCGCAGATTCATTCGCTGCTTGCTCGCGTGCGCCACACCAACACGCTCGTCATCGCAGATCGCGGCTTTCCCTTTTGGCCGATGATTGAGACGGTGGACATCTCGCTAGTGGATGATGTGCCGACGGTGCTGGCAGTGTTGCGAGCACTCCGCCCTAATTTCCAGATTGGCAAGGTCTGGATGGCGCAAGAGTTTTTGAAATCGAACAGTGGCAAAACCCGCTCCGCGTTTGCCGAGGCGCTGAAAGGAATTGAATTGCTGCACGAACCGCATAGCGAATTCAAGCAGCGCGTGCCGCACGCCATCGGCCTCATCCGCACGGGGGATACGACACCATACGCGAATATCATTTTGGAAAGCGCCTAGAAACTTACTGCACCCGAAAATAGCCGCCATTACAAACAGAAAAATTATGACCACTTCGTCAACCAACCCAACCAAAAGTCCCGGACTGTTTCGCGCCCGCGACGGCAAAAATCTGTTCCTCACCTTCGCACTGGTAACGTCGTTGTTTTTGTTGTGGGGCTTTTGCAACGGCATGATTGACATCCTGAACAAACATTTTCAGGACTCGCTGCACATCAACAAGGAACAGTCCGGGCTCGTGCAGTCCGCCAATTATATGGCTTACTTCCTGATGGCGATTCCTGCCGGTTTGATTGCGCGGAAGTTCGGTTACAAGGGCGGCATTCTCGTCGGACTGTCGTTGATTGCCGCCGGAGCGTTCTGGTTCATTCAGGCAACGACCATCGGTGAATACTGGGCGTTTTTACTCGGTTTGTTCGTCATCGCGGCGGGCATGACCTGTTTGGAAACGATTGCCAACCCTTACACCACGGTCTTGGGCGCACCAGAACACGGCGCGACGCGCATCAACATCGCGCAGACGATCAACGGGGGCGGCTGGATCCTCGGTCCGATTGTCGGCGGATATTTTATCTTTGGTGGCGATGACAACGCGAAAGTCGCCAATGCCAATGCCGGTCTTGCGACTCCCTATTTGGGCATCGGCATTTTTGCAACGGTGTGGCTTCTTGTTTTTATTTTTGCACCGGTGCCGGATTTGCATGCCGAGGATGAAAGCAAAAAGGCGGATGAACAAAAAAACCGCCTCAAGCCATCCAGCAGCCAGCTTGCCGGCATTGTCGTCGCTTTGGCCATTGTCTGCGGGCTTCTATATTTCTTCATCGCTCCGATTCTGGGATTGATCTGGACCTTGCTGAACATGCCGCCGGCCTTGTTCCAGCTAACGAAGTTTGGACTGCTGGTGGCGGCCTACATTGCTGCGTTCCTGCTGGTTTCAAAAAACTGGGACATGTTCCGGCGTAAACATTTCACATTGGGCATCGGCACGCAATTTCTTTATGTCGCGGCGCAAACGGGCATTTTCAGCTTCTGCGTTAATTATATCCTGGAGAACGACCCCGGCGTGACGAAATTGCAAGCCTCCAAGTGGCTGGGCGCAATCGGATTTGGTCTGTTCATGTTCGGACGTCTGTGCGGCAGCGCGGTGATCAGCCAATTCAAACCCAACCTCGTGCTGGCGGCTTACGCGGCCGTCAACGTCGTGCTGACGGCGGTGTGCATGAGCGGCGGCACGCCGGGCTTGTATGCATTGTTCGGCACGTTCTTCTTCATGTCTGTCATGTTTCCAACGATTTTTGCGCTGGGCATTCGCGGGCTGGGCGACCACACCAAGCTCGGCTCGTCGCTCATTGTCATGTCCATCGTCGGCGGGGCGATTGCCGCGCCGTTTATGGGACACATCGCGGATGTTCATTCCATGCGGATTGGCTTTGTGGTGCCGCTGGTCTGTTTTGTCTTCATCGCCTTCTACGGTGCGATATGGCAGAAACTGGAAACGAAAGACCGCACAGCCTGAAAGTCAGTTGCCATGTATGGCCACCCAAAACAATTCCAGCTTTGACCAGGAAAATCAGATTGGCGGGAAACCAAGAGTCAAGTCGTGTTGGATCATCTATCTACGAACAATCCGAGCATTGACTTTATCAAGGGCCGGTTTGATGTCGAGGTAGCTGTAAATTCTTATTTTCCAAATGCGGTTCCGACTGTTCCTGCTGTGATGTCCGGACGCACCATCACACCGACGTTGCAACCGCGCACTATTTTGTTTTAACAAGGATGCGCGAACACCATTCCAAGAACTGTCACCCACAAAGGGGTAATTCCGCTCCGGTTTAATTTACCGGAGTCAACTGGACTGAATTGAGGTTGATGGCTTTCCAGCTTGCAATGTCTTTCGCGCCGACCTTTATAGTCAGATTGCCGGGCTGCTTGATCTGGACTTGACCCAGGTCAATCGCCTTGAACTTGTCCCAGCCGCCGGTCTGCGGTGCCTGGGCGCTGATTTTTTCACCGCCGATTTCGACGAGAAAATCAGCGTCAGCATTAAGTGTGGCAATTGTGGCGGTGACTTTGAAGTTGCCGGTTTTGGAAATTTGTGCCATCCACGAAACGGATTCGTCGCCTTTGTCCCAATACCCAATGTCCGGCAATCCGCCTTGGGTTTCCAACTGGAGCTGGCTGCCATGCAGTTCTGCATCCGTCGCGGACAAGGTCAAATTGCCCGCTGCGTCAGGATGGATTACCGTCATTGGCGTCACCGGCTGCAGATTACTGCCGATGATTTTCAATGAGCAGGTCAGGTCGCTTAGTTTTTCGCCCGGCAATTCCACCGTCAATCCCTCCGTCGTCTGTGTAAACTTCAATTTTCCCCGATGACCGAGCAACTTCACGAGTTTGATTTTATTCACGCTCGCATCATCGGTTTTGGCAAGTGACTTGATCACAAATTTGCCGTCATCCGGCCAGCCCAGCGCGATCGCGTAGAGCGCGTTGCCTTTCGTCGTGAAGCGGATGTCCTTCGCCGTGTAAGTATAATTTTCCTTGAACGCGCCGCCTTTGGCCTGCACTTCGCCTTCACCGTAAACCAGCCACGGACGCGTGCCGTAAATCGCCTCGCCGTTCACCGCCGTCCAGTCCGCGAGCTGGTGCAACATTGTCTCGACTTCGGGATCAAGCGAACCGTCAGGACGCAGCACGACATTAAGCAGCAGATTTCCGTTCTTGCTGACAATGTCCACGAGCATGTGCACCGTCCAGCTCAACGGCTGGTATTTCCAGTGCCGGTTGTAAAACCAGTCGCCGATGGACGTATCGGTCTGCCACGGATTCGGATTGATGCGGCCATTGACACCGCGTTCAAAGTCCTGTACCCAGCGTCCGTCGGAAGGTTGTTTGCAATTGTAAACGGCAGTCAACTTGCCGTGGTTATGCTGGATGTTGTCGTTGTAAAGATTGGCAATCTGGCTCAAGCCGACTTCGTTGCCGAACGGCACAGGACCGTCGCTGTAAAGCAAATCGGGATGATAATTGTCCACAAGTTCCTCGATTTCATTGAACCATTGCTGCTGCCAACGCGGATTGTTGGAATACCATTCCGACTTGTCATCTTTGTCAGCGGGAAAATGATAGAGGTCCCAGTAATTGGAATTGGCCCCGTCATAGGGAACGCCGGCGAGCGGGCCGGTCTTGTCCGATTTATGCGCGTCCTGAAACCAGATGAAACTCGCGCCAAGATGTTCGGAAACACCGAAGGGCAGACCCTGTTTTTTGGCGGCCTTCTGCCAATCGCCCACCACATCACGGTGCGGGCCGTAGTTAACGGCATTCCATTTATGCAACTGGGAATTCCACAGGAAAAAATCATCATGATGCGAACCCATGCTGACGAAGTATCGCGCGCCCGCTTTTTTGTAGAGTGCCATTAACTTGTCTGGATCCCATTTCTCGGCGTGCCAGAGCGGAATGATGTCCTTCCAACCGTTCGTTGAGGGATGGCCCCAGCGCGCGAGATGATCTTCGTAATCCGGCGTACCCTGCTGATACATTTTGCGCGCGTACCAGTCGCCTTCCATCGGCACCGCCTGCGGCCCCCAATGCGCCCAGATGCCGAACTTCGCGTCGCGAAACCATTCCGGACAGGAATAATTCGTCAACGAATCCATCGTTGGCTGAAACGGGCCGGACGTAATCGGCAGTGAAAGTTTAAAAGCTGGCGTTTCCGCCGCTGCCGATTGAAGTTGAAACAAGGCCAGCGCCGCCAGTGACACGCATTTGAGCAAATTTAATATTTTATACATGGGGATTTGCGTTTTAAAATGAGCAACTCAGTCTTTAAGGTCAAGATTATGCAAAGAAAAAGTTTTTTAATCGCGGTAATTTCCGGCTTACTTGATACTAACTGTCGGAATTCGGATGACCGTTTAGCATGTAATAAAAAATGCTTAAATAGTGTCGGAAGTCATTTTAAATAGCGGAATTATCCCTCCATTTGAATTCAAAATCAGTGGAACTGCTTCATTTAATGGGTGATTTAGAATTACGCGAGGACAACTTTATATGTATATATGTTTGTCCGCGGAAGTCGCTCTGACGCTCGAAACTTCTAATCTGAATCGTGGATTATTCTCGAAAATTAAAAAGCGATATGGATAATTGCAACAATGATAACCGACCTTAAACGACTTGAAGTCTGGTTCATGACTGGCAGCCAGCATCTTTACGGACCTGAAACGCTTAAAAAAGTTGCTGCGCATTCGCAGGAAATTTCCTACTCGCTAAACGCCGCGAATGCCATTCCTGTAAAAGTAATTTTCAAGCCTGTGCTCAAAACGCCGGAAGAAGTGTTTGCCCTTTGTCAGCAGGCAAACCAGACACGTCAATGTATCGGACTGGTTACTTGGTGCCACACGTTCTCGCCCTCCAAGATGTGGATCAACGGACTGAAGATTTTGCAGAAGCCGATATTGCATCTGCACACGCAGCACAATCGCGACATCCCATGGTCGTCCATCGACATGGATTTCATGAATCTCAATCAGTCGGCGCACGGCGATCGCGAGCACGGATTTATAATGAGCCGAATGCGCTTGAATCGGAAAGTTGTTGTTGGCTTTTGGCAGGATATCGCCGTCCAAAATCAACTCGGTGCATGGTGCCGGGCCGCGGCGGCGTGGCATGACTGGCAGGGCGCAAAATTCTGCCGTTTCGGCGACAACATGCGCGAAGTCGCGGTGACGGAAGGCGACAAAGTCGCCGCGCAAATAAAGTTTGGCTTCTCGGTCAATGGTTATGGCGTGGGCGATCTGGTGGAATGCGTGAATGCTGCAACTGACAAACAAATCAACTCGCTCGTTGCGGAATATAAAGCGAGTTATGAAATCGCGCCTGAAATTCGCAAAAACAGTGAGAAACAAAATTCATTGCGCGAGGCGGCGCGTATTGAAATTGGACTGCGTAAATTTCTTAGAGTCGGCGGCTTCAAAGGTTTTACGACGACGTTTGAAGATTTGCATGGATTGGTTCAATTACCCGGATTACCAGTTCAGCGGCTGATGGCCGAAGGTTATGGTTTCGGAGCCGAGGGCGATTGGAAAACCTCTGCGCTTGTCCGGGCGATGAAGGTCATGGCCTCCGGTCTAAAAGGCGGCACGTCGTTCATGGAAGATTACACATATCATCTCGAACCAAAAAAAATGAAAGTGCTCGGCGCGCACATGCTTGAAATTTGTCCGAGCATTGCCAAAAACAAACCGTCCCTTGAAGTGCATCCGCTGGGAATCGGCGGCAAGGCCGATCCCGCACGCCTCGTCTTTGACACGCCTGTTGGTGACGGCATCAACGCCTCGATTGTGGATATGGGAAATCGTTTTCGTCTGCTGGTGAACGAAGTGGAAGTCGTCGGCCCGGACAATCCGCTACCCAAACTGCCGGTGGCGCGCGCGGTCTGGACTTGCAAGCCCGATCTTCAAACTGCGGCCGCTGCGTGGATTTATGCCGGCGGTGGGCATCACACGGCGTTCAGCCAGGCGGTAACCACGGAAATGGTCGAAGACTTCGCCGAAATGGCCGGCATCGAATTCCTGGTCATTGACGACGCGACCGTCGTGCGAAATTTCAGAAAGGAATTACGCTACAACGAAACCTATTACGGTCTGCGCGACGGCCTGATTTCTTGAACCGCGAATCTTTTCGCCAATGATTCCCCAATACGCCATCGGTCTTGATTACGGAACGAATTCCGTTCGCACGCTAATTGTTGACACTGCCAATGGGCGCGAGGTTGGCACAGCGGTCTGGGATTACGAACACGGCACGGCGGGCGTGATTTTGTCACACGATCCGAATCTGGCGCGGCAGCATCCGGCGGATTATATCAAAGGCGCGGAAGTCACGATCAAGAAGGCACTCGCGTCGGCAAAAAAATCCTTGAAAAATTTCCGTGCCGATCAAGTCGCCGGCATTGGCGTGGACACGACCGGTAGCACGCCATTGCCGTTGGATAAAAGCGGCCGGCCACTTGCCTTTAACAAAAATTTCGCCAAAAATCCGGCGGCGATGGCGTGGCTTTGGAAAGACCACACTGGCGTTGCCGAGGCCGCAGAAATCACGGAAATCGCAAAAAAAATCCGTCCACAATTTCTCGCCAAGTGTGGCAGTGTATATTCGAGTGAATGGTTCTGGAGCAAAATTCTTCATTGCCGGCGGAACGCGCCAGAAGTATTCAACGCATCGCATTCGTGGATTGAACTGGCCGATTACGTCCCCGCCGAACTGACCGGGACGCTTGCGCCGGAGAAATTGACGGTCGGAATTTGCGCCGCCGGACACAAGGCTATGTTCAACGAAACTTGGGGTGGCTATCCCGATGTGGAATTTCTCTCGCAACTTGATCCGAAACTTGGCGAGCTTCGCGGACGACTTTGCAATCGCGTTCGCGCCATAGATTCTGCAGTTGGTGGTTTGACGGCGGAGTGGTCAAAAAAAACGGGTTTGCTGGCGGGAATTCCGGTTGCAGTCGGCGCGTTCGACGCGCACTTGGGCGCGGTGGGTTCTGGAATTGCGCCGGGAACATTGGTGAAAATCATTGGCACGAGCACTTGTGACATTGCGGTCTGGCCAAACACGGAAAAACTTGCGGACATTCCCGGACTTTGCGGCATCGTCAACGGCAGTGTGTTGCCGGGATTTTATGGGCTGGAAGCGGGGCAATCGGCGGTCGGCGACATTTTTAATTGGTTCGTGAATTACATCGAGCCGGGCGGAAAAAAAGTTTTCTCGCATGCAGATTTGGACAAGGCCGCGGCAAAATTGCAACCCGGTGAATCCGGTTTGCTTGCCCTTGATTGGAACAATGGCAATCGCACAGTGCTTGTTGACCAGCGGCTCACGGGTTTGCTGATTGGTCAAACGCTTTACACTACGCCGGCGGAAGTTTACCGCGCAATGGTGGAGGCGACGGCGTTCGGTGCATTGATAATCGTCAATCGCTTTGAAGAATACGGCGTAAAGATTGACCAGGTCATCAACTGTGGCGGCATTGCGGAGAAAAGTCCATTGACAATGCAGATTTACGCGGACGTGATGGGCCGTCCCATGAAAGTGTCGCGTTCGGCACAAACCTGCGCGCTGGGTTCGGCGGTGGCGGGCGCGGTGGTTGCCGGAGTTTACAAGGATTTTGCCGGGGCACAGAAAAAGATGACCGGCTTGAAACCAAATTTTTTCAAACCGAACCCAAAGGCGCACGAAATTTACAAACAGCTTTATGCGATTTACAAGACATTGCACGACGCTTTCGGCACGCGCGAGTGGAGTGGAAGTTTGCACAACGTGATGAAGCAACTCATTGACATTCGCAGTCGCGCGCGGAAATGATTCCAAAAAGTTTAAATGCTCGAAGAACTCAAGCGACAAGTCTGCAAAGCCAACCTTGATTTGGTCAAGGAAGAGCTTGCCATTCAAACGTGGGGCAACGCCAGCGGCGTTGACCGCGAACGCGGCTTGGTTGTCATCAAACCCAGCGGTGTCTCATATGACGGGATCAAGCCGGAACAAATGGTCGTCGTTTCGCTCGCGGACGGAAAAGTTGTTGAGGGCGATTTAAAGCCCAGTTCTGACACGCCGACGCATTTGGTTTTATATCGCGCGTTTAAAGGCATCGGCGGCATCGTTCACACACACAGTCTTTACGCGACAGCCTGGGCGCAGGCGCAGCGAAAAATTCCGTCTTACGGTACCACGCAGGCGGATTACTGGCATGGCGAAGTGCCTTGCACGCGCCAAATGAAACCGGCGGAAATCAAAAACGATTATGAAATCAACACGGGCCGCGTCATCGTGGAAACTTTCAAAAAAATAAATCCAGCCGATCATCCCGCCGTGCTGGTGGCCGGCCACGGGCCGTTCGCCTGGGGAAAAAATGCGGACGACGCGGTTCACAATGCGAGCGTTTTGGAATTTATTGCGCGGCTGGCAAGCGAGACGTTGCGCATCAACCCGAAGATGAAACCGGTGCAATCCGTTTTAATCGACAAACATTTTCTTCGCAAACACGGGGCGAAAGCTTATTACGGACAAAAATAATTTTCCAAAACAATTAATCAAACTAAACCATGAAAAAAATCCAACTGCTGTTCCTCGTGTTTTGTGTCGCGGCGATCATGCCCGGTTGCGGCAAAAATGAAAATGCGTCAACTTCTTCCGGCGTCGCTGCGCCGCCGAAAAGATGGAAGCTTGCCTTTGTCAGCAACAACGCGGCGAATTTCTGGACGATTGCGCGCACGGGTTGCGAGGATGCGGCGAAGGAGCTTGGCGACGTGGACGTGGATTTCCGCATTCCCTCCACCGGTAGCGCCGCCGAACAGCAGCAGATTTTGGACGATCTGGTCGCGCGCGGCGAAGACGGTATTGCAGTCAGCCCGATTGATCCGAAAAACCAGATTGATTTTCTGAATAAAATCGCGGGTCAGGCCCTTTTGATTTGCTGTGACAGCGACGCGGCGGACAGCAAGCGCGTTTGCTACATCGGCACCGACAACGAGGCTGCTGGCGAGCAGGCCGGACAATTGATCAAGGAAGTTTTGCCCAACGGCGGCAAAATCATGCTGTTCGTCGGCTTTCTTGACGCGCAGAACGCAAAAGATCGAATGGCCGGAATTGAAAAAGCGCTGACGGGTTCAAACATTGAAATCATTGACGTGCGGACGGATGACGCCGACCACGTTCGCGCGCAGAAAAATGCCGAGGATGCGCTCGTCAAATATCCCGACGTCGCCGCGTTGATTGGGCTTTACAGTTACAATGGCCCGGCGATTTTGAACGCCGTTCGCGGTGCGAACAAAGCCGGCCAGGTAAAAATTGTCTGTTTCGATGAAGATGCCGATACGCTCGCCGGCGTCGCCAGCGGCGACATTTACGGCACGGTCGTTCAGCAGCCGTATGAGTTTGGCCGGCAGGCCATCACGCGCATGGACAAATATCTTCATGGCGACCAGTCCCAACTGGCTGGTGGCAAGATGTATATTCCCACCCAGGCCATCAAAAAAGACAACGTCGCCGGTTTTCAGGCGAAGTTGAAACAATTGCTTGGCCAATAAATGACCGCTCCGCCTTTGCTGGAAATGCGCGGGATTTCCAAAAGATACCCCGGCGTCGTGGCGCTGGATGACGTCCGCCTGCAAATCGGGCGCGGCGAAGTCGTCGCCATTTGCGGCGAAAATGGCGCGGGCAAATCCACGTTGATGAAAATTCTTGGCGGCGTGCGCCAGCCGGACGCCGGTGAAATTAAAATTGACGGCCAGCCGGTGAAAATTCAAGGCGTGCAGGACGCCATCCGGCTGGGCATTGGATTCATTCACCAGGAACTGAACGTTCTGGAAAACCTCGATGTCGCCGCCAACGTTTTCCTCGGACGCGAGCCAAGAAATTCCCTCGGCCTGGTCAACCGTAAAAAAATCCATGCCGACACCGGGCCTTTTTTAAAGCGGCTGGGTTTGCAGATTTCGACCCGCACACGGCTCGACAAGCTTTCCATCGCGCATCAGCAAATGGTTGAAATTGCGAAGGCGCTTTCGCTCAACGCGCGGCTCATCATCATGGACGAACCGACTTCGAGCCTCACCTTGACCGAAACGAAACGTCTGCTCGGCCTCGTCTGCGAATTGAGCGAACAGGACGTCAGCGTCATTTATATTTCGCACCGGCTCGGCGAAATTGACGAATGCGCCGACCGCGTGGTCGTTTTGCGCGACGGCAAAAATGCCGGGGAACTGCTGCACGCCGAGGCCAGCCACGACAAGCTGGTGAGCCTGATGGTCGGGCGCGAAATCAAAAGTTTTTACGTCAAATCCGAAGTGCCAAAAATACTGGCCTTTTTCAGAGCGCGGAACGTGGTCTCGCCGCTCTATCCGGACAAGACGGTTTCGTTCGACGCTGCGCGCGGGGAAATTCTCGGCTTTGCCGGGCTCGTCGGTGCCGGGCGTTCCGAACTGGCCAAGACGATGGTTGGTCTTGATCCATCGCCCCAAAAGGAGATTTTCCTCGACGGTAAAAAAGTTTCCATCAACCGGCCGCGTGATGCCATTGACCACGGGATTTATCTCGCGCCAGAAAACCGGCGCACGGAGGGACTGGTGGTTGAAATGTCAGTGCGCGAAAATATCAGCCTGCCGTCGCTGCAAAATTTTTCACGCGGCGGCTTAATTCAACGGAAACGCGAGCGCGAAATTGCAGTTGAGCAGGTGGCTTCGCTGAAAGTGAAGACGCCGGGCATCGAAACCTGGGTTTTGAATTTGAGCGGCGGCAACCAGCAGAAGGTTGTCCTTGGCAAGTGGCTGGCGATGTCGCCGCGCGTGATGATTTTGGATGAGCCGACGCGCGGCATTGACGTTGGTGCGAAAGCTGAGATTTACCGCCTTATGCGGACGATGGCGGAGCAGGGTGCGGTCATTCTAATGATTAGCAGCGACATGGAGGAGATTTTGAATGTCAGCGACCGCATTGCCGTCATGCACGAGGGCGAAATCACCGGTATGCTTGAGCGTGCTGACTGCAAGGAAGAAAATGTAATGCAGCTCGCCGTCGGCAAAAGAATTCCGGCTGCCAAACCTGCCTTTGAAGAATGAAAAAGGAACTTGGAATTTTTATTTTGTTGGTTGTCCTGTGCGCGGTCACGGGATTTGAAAACCCGCGCTTTTTCTCACAGGCCAATCTGGGCAATATGGCCAACGTCATCGGCCTGTTTGGGATTTTCAGTCTTGGCGGGGGACTGGTCATCATCACCGCCGGCATTGATTTGTCCGTCGGTTCGATGATAGCGCTGACCGGCATGTTGTTGGTGATGGCGCTGACGGAATGGCATTGGCCATGGCCGCTGGGCGTGCTGTTTGTCGGCGCTGTCGCGATGACGCTCGGCTGGGCGCACGGTTTTCTCATCACAAAATTCAGAATGCAACCCTTTATCGTGACGTTGTGCGGACTGCTGCTGTATCGCGGCATCGCGCGGTTCATCGCGCAGGACACAACCAAGGGTTTTGGTGACGCCGAAGGCTTCAAAACGCTGCAAAATCTGGCGAACGGAAAATTGTTCGGTCTACCGATGACCTTCGTGCTGCTCATCCTCATTTCAATCATCATGTGGGTTGTGCTGCATCGTTCGGTTTATGGTCGCTATCTTTTCGCGGTCGGGCGCAACGAGGAGGCCACGCGTTTTTCAGGCATCAATACTCGCGCCGTCATCGCCGGCAGTTACGTGATTGCTGGCTTGCTCACCGGTATTTCGGGGATTCTTTTTGCATTTTATACAAACTCGGTCTCGCCCTCGACTCAGGGAAATTTTTATGAACTCTATGGTATTGCGGCGGCGGTGCTCGGTGGTTGCAGCTTGCGCGGTGGCGAAGGCTCGGTCATCGGCATTCTCATCGGCGTGACGCTGTTGCAAGTGTTGCAAAATCTTGTGAACCTGCTCGGCATTCCCAGTTCGCTCAACTTCGCCGTGATGGGTGCGGTCGTGCTGATCGGCGTGCTGGCCGATCAGATTTTCAAAAACCGTTCGATGAAAAAGACCACGCCCTGACTAAAATGAATTTTTTATGTTCGCCGGAGCGGGCTTTATTTTCAGCGACCGAATTCACTTTTTTGAACCAATCATCAGTTAGTCTTGGGACATGACTAATGTCAGTTTATTGTTGTTCCAACCGGTACAGGCAGACGGAATCGGCCGACGCAGTCAGGCTGGAATTTTCAATCGTCACCTTTTCTCGTATGATAACGACTTTCGGTGTTTTGCCGGGCTCATTGTAACTTTCGGGATCGGGATTGCTGATCAGCCACCGTGTGGCTTTCGGCTTCAATGAAGTTGGGCCAAAATCAACCGTCACTTGTTCATCCTTTGAATCAGGGTTCACGATTGCGATAGTAATTGCCTTTTTGTCGTCGGTCCACGCGGCAGCGATGTCGAGATTGTCCGTTGTGCCGGTGACTTTAATTGGGATTGTGCCGTAATAATGGCGGTAAAGTTCCAAAACCAACCCGGTCGTCTCAAAGGCCGCCGCTGTTGGTGTCGTCTTGATGCAGCCGATGACGTTGACAGTCTGCGCGTAATTCGCCATGAAGAAAATATCGCTGTTCCGAAAATACTCGTGCAACCCTTCCGCCACTCCCAGCGCGTCTTTCATGTGATAACGCACGCCAAGTTCACCATAAATATAGCTGCCATACCAATAATTCCATTCATCCATCGCGATGCGAATGTTTTTTTCCGCCAAGCCTGGAATGTCACGGTCATATTCCCGGTGTGCTTCAGCCACACGATGAATTTCCTGTGCCAACTGTTTCGCGTGTGCCACGACATCTTTCTTTTCCCCGCAATAAATATGCTCGCTCATGAAATTCATGTGGTCAGCACATTCGGCAAGCATGGTTTTGCTCCAGTCGCCAACGCTGCCCACGGCGACCAATTGCGCATTTGTATCAATTTTCCAAATCGCATCGGCCACGACATTATGCTTTTTGACATATTGAGACAGCGGCATGTGTCCCAACTGCCAGTCGCCGAACATTTCATTTCCCACTGCCCAGTATTGAACCCCGTAAGGTGCGGGATGTCCGTTTTGCGCGCGTAATTTTCCCATCGGCGTGTCATCGGCACCGTTAAAATATTGCACTTCATTGGCTGCTTCTTCCACGCCACCTAAACCTGTGTTGACCGCTACGTAAGGCTCCGAGTGGATCAACTCCATCAATTGCATGGTTTCATCGCTTCCAACGTCGTTAGATTCCACGCCTTTCCACGCCGGATTTTTTCGCGGGGGACGTTTGTCGCGGTCGCCAATGCCATCCCGCCAGTTGTAGCCGCTAACAAAATTTCCGCCGGGCCAGCGATAAATCGGCGAATCCAATTGTTTCAGCAAGGCAATGACATCCCGGCGCCAGCCATTGATGTTGTCCGCCGGCATCAACGACAACGTGCCGATTCTGAAAGTGCCTTTGCCCTGACTGACAATCTCGATGCGCGCGTTGTCGGACGCCGATGGCGTCGTAAATTTGATGGGATAAGATTGAAAGTTAGTGCTGATTTCTTTGATGCTCTGACTCAGGATCATGCCGTTGTCCAAAACGAGTCTCACTTGGATAGGCAACGCGGTTTCGTCGCCGGCGAGAACGATGTGGCCGATGTATTTTTTGCCTTTTAAAACGCCAAGTCCGTCCTGCGAAATACCCGCAAACGTCCCGTCACTGGGCAAATGAACGACTGGTGTGTATTCGCTGACGAAAGGATTGTTCGTGTCCATGCTGACCGTGCTGCGCGGCCCAATGACTTTCCACGGCGAGGCGTTGAGGTACTTGAACTGTCCCGAATTCCAGTACTTGTCTTCGTCCGTGCCCCACGGATGGTAATCATCCGTGATCGGATAATAGAATTTCCGATCCGCCACCATTTCCGCCCAAAGGCCACCGTAAAAGCAATTTCCCAAGTGTTCGATGAACTGTCCGTAGATGTATTTTGAAATCGGCGCGCCGTTCTTTTCCGTGTCAATCTTCACCGAAACATCGGCAAAAAGATTCGCGCAAAAAAAATTGGTGCAAGTTAAAACGACCAACAGTGCCTTTTTGTTATTCATAAGATTGTTCTTGCTTCGTCCAGCGAACGAGAGGTTCAAAATTCAAATGGAGTTACTGATTTTATCTCTTGGGGCAGATGTTCGCAATAAGTTATTCTCTTCATCTCGCCTCATCTGTTGAGGTGCAGTCAATGCGATTCAGGCAATTCTAAGCCCGACAAAAGACCGAGAAAATTTTCTTTTTCCACCGGAAAGCTGGATTACGATGAAGCACGGACACGGAAAATTTTTTATGTCTGGAATTTTGAAACTGGGAAAATTTTCAATGGGAGTCGGTGACCGTTTCGCGCATCAGGCCAAAGCCCAGCTTCGCGTCTGCATGATGGCGGCGCAACGTGGGGTCGAAGTCATTCCGGTTTGGAATAAATCCAACCGCGAGCACGTTACCATCGGCTCCGAACCGGCCAGCACACGCGCGGCGGCGGACGCTGCCGTCAAGGAACTCGGCTGGCGCAAACCTTACCATGTGGATGCCGACCACATCCGGCTGGAGACGGTGGACCGTTTTTTGCCGCACGCGGATTTTTTTACGATTGATGTGGCGGATTGGATCGGCAAACCTGCCGACTCACAAGCAGTGAAATTGTTTGTTGAACGTCATCCCGAACTAGTGGGACAAATTTCGATTCCCGAAATCGAACGGCCTTTTCAAACGACACCGACAGACATACAGCGCATCGGTGGCAAGTATTTGGCCGCCGTGAAAGAGGCCGGAAAAATTTATTTTCATATCGCTGCAATGAAAGGCGACGGAAAATTTATCACCGAAATATCGTTAGACGAAACCGAAACTCCCCAAACACCGGTAGAACTACTGGTCATTTTAGCGGCGATAGCCGACGAAAACATTCCGTTGCAAACCGTCGCGCCAAAGTTCACCGGCAGGTTTAACAAAGGTGTTAATTACGTTGGCGACCTTGAGCGGTTCGAGAAGGAATTTAATGATGACCTGGCTGTCATCGCATTTGCTGTCAAACAATATGGCTTGCCGCACACGCTCAAATTGAGCGTGCATTCCGGCAGCGATAAATTTTCAATTTACACTCCGATACGTCGGGCGCTCGCACGTTTCAACGCCGGTCTTCACATCAAAACAGCGGGCACAACCTGGCTGGAAGAAATGATTGGTCTGGCCGAAGTGGGCGGCGGCGGCCTGGTGCTGGCAAAGGAAATTTACGCCGGAGCGCTCGATCACGCTGAAGAACTTTGTGCGCCGTATGCAGCGGTGATTGACATTGACCAAAAAGAACTGCCCGCGGCGGCGATAGTCAACGGCTGGACTTCCGAGCAATTTGTTTCCGCGCTCCGCCACAACCGAAGCGACAAAAATTTTAATCCGCATTTGCGTCAGTTGCTCCATGTCGGTTACAAAATCGCGGCCAAAATGGGCGACCGTTATCTTGACGCGCTGAAGGCGCACGAGGCCGCAGTTTCAAAAAATGTCATGAACAATCTTTATGAGCGACATGTCAAACCACTGTTTATCAGTGAGTCGAAAATAAGATTGCCTGAAACAGTGGTTGAAATAACAACGACATGAAATTCATTCGCGAAGATTTTTTGCTGCAAACGCGGACGGCGCGGCGGCTTTATCATCAATTTGCCGAAGGCGAGCCTATTCTGGATTTTCACTGTCATCTTTCATCGCGTGAAATCGCTGAGAACCGCCAATTCAAAAACCTTACTGAAATCTGGCTGGACGGCGACCATTACAAATGGCGCGCCATGCGTTCCAACGGCGTGGCCGAGCGCTTTTGCACGGGCGATGCCGAGCCATTCGCGAAATTTCAGGCTTGGGCTGGGACCATGCCGCATACGTTACGCAATCCGCTTTATCATTGGACGCATCTGGAATTGAAGCGCTACTTCGGCATTAACGAACTGCTTGATGAAACCAGTGCGGCGCGCATTTGGAAGCAAGCCAACGAAAAACTTTCCACGCCGCAACTTACGACGCAGGGCATTTTGAAAAAATTCCAAGTCAGTGTCGTTTGCACCACCGATGACCCGGCGGATGATTTAAAGCATCACAAGGCCATTGCGGCATCCGGTCTGGCGACGCGCGTGCTGCCGACATTCCGGCCTGATAAGGCGCTGACCGTCCATCAACCGGAACTATTTAATCAGTGGGTAAACTGCCTGGCCGGGGCCACTGATGTGGAGATTAATTCATTCACAAAGTTCCTCACTGCATTGCGCGCCCGCCACGATTTTTTCCACGCGCAAGGTTGCCGTATTTCCGATCACGGCATGGAACATTGCTTTGCTGATTTTTGTTCGGAGAAAATCGCGTCAAAAATTTTTGAAAAGGCGCGGAACAAAAAAAAGGTTTCACCGGAAGAGCGGTCTCAACTCGGAACGTTTATGATGCTATTCTTTGGCCACCTTGATACTGAAAAAGGCTGGACCAAGCAACTTCATCTTGGTGCGTTGCGTAACAGCAACACACGGTTGCTGAAGCAACTTGGCCCGAATACGGGTTTTGATTCCATCGGTGATTTTCCACAGGCCGTGACGCTGGCCAAATATCTGGATCGACTTGATCAGGAAAACACGTTGCCGAAAACCATCATTTACAGTCTAAATCCGGCGGACAATGACATCTTTGCAACAATGCTTGGCAATTTTCAAGACAGTAGCATTCCCGGCAAAATCCAACTTGGTTCCGGCTGGTGGTTTCTCGATCAAAAGGAGGGAATGGAGCGACAACTCAATGCGCTTTCAAATTTCGGACTGCTCTCGCGCTTTGTTGGCATGGTGACCGACTCACGTTCATTTATGTCTTACCCGCGCCACGAATACTTCCGGCGCGTGCTTTGCAACCTGATCGGGCGCGATGTGGAAAACGGCGAAATACCCGATGACGATTCGTTGATTGGACCAATGATCCGCAATATTTGCTACCAAAACGCGCGCGGTTATCTGGCGTTGCCAACTTCTTAAATTGCCTAACCCCGCCACTTGAATAAAGTGTGCGGGTGAAATCGAAAGGCACAGTCTATCTTGTCGGTGCGGGACCGGGCGACACGGGCTTGCTCACATTGCGCGGCGCGGAATTGCTCCGGCGTGCAGACGTGGTGATTTTCGATTTGCTGGTGAATCCCGATTCGCTCCGGCTGGCGCGAACTGACGCGGAATTGATTTCGCGTGGCAAACGAACCGACATGCCGCAGGAAAAAATCAATGCGCTGATGGTTGAAAAGGCGCGTGAGGGCAAATGTGTCGTGCGATTAAAAGGCGGCGACCCTTATATCTTTGGCCGCGGTGGTGAAGAAGCTGAAGTGCTTGCTGCGGCGAAAGTTCCGTTTGAAGTTGTGCCGGGCGTTTCGTCCATCGTGGCCGCACCGAATTACGCGGGTATTCCGCTCACGCATCGCGAATATTGTTCCAGCTTTACCGTTTTCACCGGGCACGAAGACCCGGAAATTGCGGAAACGAATTTGCGTTACGACCAAATCGCAAAAATTCCCGGCACAAAAGTCGTTTTAATGGGCACGGACAAACTTGATGAATGGACAAAATCGCTCATCGCACATGGAATGCCCCCTGAAACACAAGTCGCAGTAATTCAATGGGGCACGACCGGTAAACAAAAGTCTGTTTCCGGCACGCTGGCAACAATTGCGGCATTCGCCGCTCAAAAAAAACTTTTGCCGCCTGCGCTCACGATCATTGGCGATGTTGTGAAACTGCGCGAAAAGTTGAATTGGTTTGAAAATCGCCCGCTATATGGCCGGCGCATTGTCGTCACCCGCGCGCGTGAACAAGCCGGAGATTTTTCCCGGCGGCTTGCCGAACTTGGCGCGGACGTTTTGGAGATTCCGACGATTAAAATCACGCCGACCACGCGCAAGGAAAATTTTGTGGACGCACTGCTGTCATTGAATTCCTACGATTGGCTGGTGTTCACGAGCGCAAACGGCGTGACGATGTTTTTCGATCTGTTCTTCAAGCGGTTTCAAGATTTGCGCGACATTGGCGGCGCGCGCATCGCGGCCATTGGCCCGGCGACGGCGGCGAAATTGCGCGAGCTGCACTTGCAGATTGATTTGATGCCGGATGAATTTATCGGCCGTAAAATTGCCGAGGCATTTGCAAAACACAGCAGCATCGAAAACTTAAAAATTTGCCTGCTGCGCGCCGAAGCCGCGAATTCCGACTTGCCGCGCTCGCTTGAAGAAATGGGCGCGATTGTGGATGACATTGCCATTTACAAAACCGTCGCTGTAACTGAAGATTTTTTCGGGGCGAGCGCTGATTTTTTGGCGCGCGGAGCGGATTGGGTCACATTTACGAGCAGTTCGACCGTTGAACATTTCCACGCGCGATTCGATTTGCTCAAATTGCAAAAAAAATTTCCGCAAATGAAACTGGCGTCCATCGGCCCTGAAACCAGCAATACGATTTGCGCGCTCGGTTTGGAACCGGCGGTTGAGGCAAAAGAGCATCTGATTGACGGTTTGATCACCGCGTTGTTGAAAGCGCGTGAAACGTGAACGTTTTTTCGAATGTAGTGTCAATTTGATTGATTGAAAAATAGAAAAACTATTTCGTTTCTGGCGGCTGGCTTTTTGCTTTTCGCAGCATTGTGTTTTTGCGCGGCGACGGCTAACGCGGCTGCTTTTACCGCGTCACTTGACCGCGACACTATCACGCTCGGCGAAAGCGCGACGTTGTCGTTGACGTTTGATGGCGGCGCGCCGAAAAAAGTGCCGGTGCCACTGGATGTGCCCGGGTTGCAAATCAATTATCTCGGCCCATCAAGCCAGTTCAGTTTCATCAACGGCCAGGTCAGTTCGACGGTGACGCACAATTTCACCCTCACGCCGCAGAAAGCCGGCGATTTCATCATTCCAGCACTCATCGCCGACGTTGGCGGACAACAATTAAGTTCGCCGACGTTGAAGTTGGTCGTGCTCGAACCGAACGCGCCCGCCCCTGCTGACATAAGTTCCGGTTCGCAAATTGCGTTCATGACACTTGTATTGCCGAAACGTGAAGTTTACGCCGGCGAAATCGTCACGGGAGAATTGAAAATTTATTTACGTGATGACGTTCAGGACTTCGGTAATTTTCAATTCACCTCAATTCCTGCCGATGGCTTTAGCGTCGGAAAAATTGCCGAGGGTTCAACACAACGGGCACAAATCGGCAATCGCCTTTATACCGTTATTCCGATTTCCGTCGTGCTGACTGCTGTGAAAAGCGGCCAGTTGAGCGTCGGCCCGGCCACAGCCACGGCCACGTTGTTGGTCGCATCTTCAGATCAGCCGCGCGATTCACTTTTCGAGCGCTTCGGTATTCACGACCCGTTTGGAGGTTTCGGCGGCAATCAAAAGCAGGTCTCGCTCGCTAGTGATACGCTGAATGTCGAATCGTTGCCGGTGCCGGTGGAAAATGCGCCGGCAAATTTCAACGGCGCAGTGGGCGATTATACCATGACCGTTAGCGCCGGTCCGACAAACGTCACAGTTGGTGATCCGATTACTGTGCGCGTGCAGATTTCCGGTCGCGGCGACGTTGCGGCGCTCACGTTGCCCGACCAGACTATGTGGAGCGATTTCAAAACTTTTCAGCCGACATCGAAAGTTGAAACGACCGACCAGCTTGGCGTTCAAGGCACAAAAACTTTCGAGCAAATCGTTACGCCGCAAACCACGGACGTTCACGAACTGCCGCCATTCTCGTTTTCATTTTTTAATCCTGAAACCAAAACTTTTCGCACGCTCACGCAACCGGCCATGGAACTTACTGTGCATTCTGGCGGCACGGCAGTCGCGCCGACAATTGCGTCCGCAAAATCTTCTAATGCCGAAATTCCAGCGCCCGCGGATATTCTGCCGATCAAACAAAACCTCGGCGCACTCGCACAAATCAGCCCGCCACTGGTCGCACGTCCGTGGTTTCTCGCCGTGCAAAGCGTGCCGGTGCTTGCGTGGCTCGCCGCATTTGTCTGGCGCAAGCGCATGGACAGTCTCGCCAACAATCCGCGTTTACGACGGCAGCGCCGC
>JBEKZT010000039.1:0-13092 GCA_049509595.1 Verrucomicrobiota bacterium | reverse complement strand
AAAATCGCGAACGAAATCCAAAGTGTCGTGAGCCGGTGGCGTATGGCTACTTGTAACGTGCGGTCGTAGCTGCCGCGCAGTCTGTCAAAAAAACGCTCGAAGAAATTGTAAAGCCGTCCGTGCTTTTTTTTACTTTCCGAATGCACGAAACGGCTGCACATCATCGGCGTCAACGTCAGCGAAACGAAGCCGGACGCGAGAACGGCCACGACAATCGTCACCGCAAATTCATGCAGCAGCCGTCCGAGCAAACCGCTCATGAACAAAACCGGAATAAAAACCGCCGAGAGCGAAAGTGTCATCGAGATAATCGTAAAGCCGATTTCTTTTGCGCCATTGAACGCGGCTTCCATCGGCGGCTCGCCGTTTTCCATGTGGCGCACGATGTTTTCGAGCATGACAATCGCATCGTCCACCACGAAGCCGACGCACAGCGTCAACGCCATGAGCGACAGGTTGTCGAGGCTGTAATTGAGCAGGGACATCACGGCGAACGTGCCGATGATGGACATCGGCAGCGCCAGGCTCGGAATAATTGTCGCCGACAAATTTCGCAGAAAAATAAAAATCACCAGCACGACGAGGCAAACGGCCAAAAACAAAGTGTGTTCCACATCCGCCACCGACGCCCGGATGGATTGCGAACGGTCAAAAAGAATGTCCAGCTTCACCGCCGCCGGAACTTGCAAGCGAAATTGCGGCAACATTTTTTTGATGTTGTCCACCACTTCCACCGTGTTCGCGCCCGGCTGCCGTTGAATGGCCAGCACGATGGCGCGCGTATTGTTATACCACGCCGCGACTTTGTCGTTTTGCACGCTGTCGAGGACATTGCCCAATTCCTGCAAACGCACCGGATTGCCGTTGCGATACGCGACAATCATTGGACGAAACGCCGCAGCATCCTCAAGCTGGCCGTTGGCCTGCACGACGAACGCCTGATGTTTGCCGTAAAGCGTGCCGAGCGGCTGATCCACGTTACCTGCTTCAATAGCCTGCTCGACTTGATCAATGCCCAAGCCGTAAGCCGCGAGTTTGTTCGGGTCAACCTGAATGCGCACGGCATATTGCTGTGAACCATAGACATTGACTTGCGCGACGCCGTTGACCATCGAGATGCGTTCGGCGAGCAAATTTTCCGCGTAATCGTCCACCTTGGAAAGCGGCAGGGTCGGCGAGGACATTGCAAGGAAAAGAATCGGCGAATCCGCCGGGTTGACTTTGCTGTAAGTCGGCGGCGTCGGCATGTTCGGCGGCAATTGTTTCGCCGCTTTTGCAATCGCCGCCTGAACGTCCTGCGCGGCGGCGTCAATGTTGCGGTCGAGTGAGAATTGAATTGTGATTTGCGAGACGCCTTGCGCGCTGACTGACGACATCGAATCCACGCCCGCAATTGTTGAGAATTGTTTTTCCAGCGGCGTCGCCACGGCGGAGGCCATTGTTTCGGGACTCGCGCCGGGCAGACTCGCCGAGACGTTAATCGTCGGATAATCCACGCTCGGCAAATCGCTCACCGGCAATTCTCGATAGCCAATGATGCCGAACAGCAAAATGCCCGACATGACCAGCGTGGTCATTACCGGGCGGCGGATGAAAAGTTCTGGAACGCTCATGGCGCGTTGGTCGCTGAAGCCGTCGTCGCAGGCGGGATCGAATTCTTGACGCTTACTTTGACGCCGGGTGCCAGCCGCAACTGCCCGTCGGTCACGATTGTTTCACCGGCGTTCAAACCGTTTTCCACGACGGTCTTGTCATCATAGGTAATGCCGATGGTCACCGGACGTTCTTCAACGACTTGAACGGTGGCGTTCGTCGAATCCGGTTTCACGACATAAACAAACTGGTTAGTCTGTCCCGTTTGCACCGCCTGCGTCGGCACGACAATCGCATTCGTCAATTCCGTAAGCGTCAGTTCCACTTGCACAAATTGTCCCGGCCACAACGCTCTGTCTTCGTTCGGAAACGTCGCCTTAAGGAGGATCGTGCCGGTCGTTTCATCAACACTGTTGTCAATGAATGTCAAGTCGCCTTGGGGCGGCACCCCGTCCATGTTTTGAAAACTCGCCGACACTTTTAATTTTTTGTCGCGCATTTGCCTTTTGATTTCCGGCAGGTATTGCTCCGGCACGGCGAACGCGACGTAAATCGGATGAATCTGATTGATGGTCAGCAGCGCGTCGTCCGGCGCTTTCACGACATTGCCAACATAAGATTGCAGGCCGCCCGTGACGCCATCCACCGGCGAATCAATGTGGCAAAATTCCAGATTTAACAACGCGTTGGTTATCGCCGCCTTGTCCGCCGCCACAACGCCGGTTGCGGCATCCAACGCCGCCTGGTCCGTGTCCAATTCGTCGCGCGAAACGATTTTTGCGTCGAATAATTTCTGCTCGCGCGCAAAATTCACCGTTGCATATTCCAATTGTGCCGCGTCGCGTTGCAAATCCGCGCGCGCCTGATCCAACGCCGCCTGCGTCGGCCGTGGATCAATCGTGAACAGTGGGTCGCCTTTCTTTACTTCCTGTCCCTCCCGGAAATGTATCACGCTGATCATCCCTTGGATTTGGGAATGGATCGTCACCGTCGAAATCGCCATCACGTGGCCGACCGGCGGCGGGTCAATCCGCACCGGCACATTTGTCGCGATGGCTTTTGCAATAAGCACCGGCACGGCCGGCGCGCCAGCATTTTTGTTTCCGCGCGAACAACCAGCGGCCAGGATCACAACCACGAACGCCGCCCCGATTAAAATTGAATTTTTCATGCAGTTTTCCTGAAATTAATTTTGACGCGTTGCGGCTTTCCCCCTTTAAAAGTCGCCGCGAATTTCTTCAAAAATTCAGCGCGTTCCTTTTGAAATCTCGGATCGAAAACCGAACGTCCCATGATGAGCCGTGTCAATTGCGGAAACGCCACCGGGAACATGATGAGCGAGCGCATCGTGAGCATCACGTGGCGCGGGTCAAATTCATCCGAAATCTGGCCGCGTGACTGTCGTTGCCGGATGCGTTGCAGCCCGCGCAGCGTAGCCTTGCGCCGGGATTTTTCGTCAATCAACTTTTTCCCGGGGCTTTGCAGCGCCTCCCATTCCAGTAAACGAATCCAGTCCGCATCCTTGCACGAAGCTTCAAACCAAAACGGCAGGGTTTCCTCCGGCTCGCCGGACAAACCTTCGGCCCATGCCTGACGTTCGGCGAGTTTGCGGCGAAGCACTTCGCGAAATAAACCCTCCTTGTTGCGGAAATAATGGTAAAGCATCCGCTTGTTGATGGCCGCGCGGCGCGCAATCTCGTCCACGCGCGCGCCGGCAAAACCGTTTGTAGCGAACTCCCTTAAGGCGGCGGATAAAATACGTTCGCGGGTGCGTTCAGGATCACGCTCCGCCACATTGCGGCCGGTTTTTTGAAGATTGCTCATGCACTTTGCGCATAAGTAACCATCAAGTTACTTAAAAAGCAAGCGCGATATTTACGGTAAACCGGAGGGGTTTTCCGCCTGAAGTTCCTGCTTCATTTTCATCATGGCTTCCTGCGAAATGCCGTGCGATATGGACGCGCCAAACCGGCGATGCAAATACTCATCAACGCGAATCCATTTTCCTTCATATTTGACCTGGCCGCTCCATGCGCAAACAGTCACGAAATTTTGTAATTTTTCAATCCGTCGCAAAATCAAACGAATTGCCGCCAGTGAAATGATGACGGCGATGACAACTACGTACGAAAGCATTCGATTAAACTTTGCCTGCGCTTCAACGCGTTGCTGCCGTATTGAGAGCAAACGATTTTCTTCTCGGTGCATGGACGCAAGCGTGCCCCGAACCTGTCCCAGAAAATTCTTACCGTGCTCTTCCTGGCCCATTAAAATAAAGTTCTGCGCTGATTTTGAACCAGCTTCTCGTTTTGCAATATTCTCTTCGGCGTAAAGAATTTGATTGCTGACCAGAACTTGAATTTTTATCGCGTTGCTCAACTGAATCGGATTATCTGCAGCCAATGTTTTTAACTTTTCGATTTCCGGCCAGATTTGTGCGACGCTGTTGGTGTAAAATTGTAAATACTCTTTCTTGCCGGTCACAAAATAATCGCGCTGGCCGTTTTCAATGTCCGTCACGCGTGTCCGTATGCGTTCGGTTTGGTTCAAAACTTTATAGGAATGTCCTACCCATTGGAACGCGTCCACGAATGCCGCATTGGAACGATACGAGAGCCAGCCCAGCGCCAAAATGGCGATGAGCGGGAGAAGAAATCCCAGCCATGACAAATTTCGGCCAAGACGTTGTGTGATGTCCATGAACGTTTTTTATTTAGACTAAAAGCGATGACTTTTCAAGATGCCATTGCGTGCTTTGTTCGTAAGCGTGCGCGATACGTAAAATAGTTTCTTCACCAAACGGCTTGCCCAGCAGTTGCAAGCCAATTGGCAACTTCGGTTTTTTTGTAAAACCACACGGCACACTGATGCCGCAGATGCCTGCAAGGTTGCATGAAATAGTGAAAATGTCGGACAAATACATTTGCAATGGGTCGTCTGATTTTTCGCCAATTTTGAACGCCGCTGTTGGTGTCGTTGGCGTGACAATGGCATCCACCATTTTAAATGCGTTCAAAAAATCATTCCGAATGAGAGTGCGGACTTTTTGCGCACGCAAATAGTATGCGTCGTGATAACCGCTGCTCAAAACATAAGTGCCGAGGACGATGCGACGTTTCACTTCGTCGCCAAAACCCGCGCCGCGCGTCTTGCTGTAAAGTTCAGACGGGTCTTTTCCGTCCACGCGCAAGCCGTAACGAACGCCGTCAAATCGTGCGAGGTTCGCCGACGCTTCCGCCGTCGCGATTATATAATAAGTCGCCACTGCGTAATCCGTGTGCGGCAAAGAAATTTCCATAATTTCCGCGCCGAGCTTTTCCAGTTGTTTTACCGCTGCGTCCACCGCCGCTTTTACTTCAGCATCGAGTCCCCCAATCATGTATTCTTTTGGCAAACCGAGTTTCAGTCCTTTGATTTTTCCGTCGAGCGCGGCAGTGTAATTCGGAACGGGTTGCGGCACGCTCGTTGAGTCGCGCAAATCGTGGCCGCTCAAAACGCCGAGCAACGTTGCGCAATCAAAAACATTTTTGGTAAGCGGCCCGATTTGATCGAGAGAACTGGCGAACGCGACGAGGCCGTAACGTGAAACGCGACCATAAGTTGGTTTCAAGCCGACGCAACCACATAGCGCGGCGGGCTGACGAATCGAACCGCCAGTGTCCGTTCCCAAACTCGCAACGCACTCGTTCGCCGCGACGGCCGCTGCCGAACCGCCGGACGAGCCGCCGGGAATCCGCGTCGTGTCCCACGGATTTTTGGTGACACCGAACGCGGAATTTTCTGTCGAACTACCCATGGCAAATTCATCCATGTTCAAGCGGCCAAAAACAATCGCGCCCGACGCTTTCAATTTTTCAATCACCGTTGCGTCGTAAGGCGAAATGAATTTGCCGAGAATTTTTGAGCCACAGTTGAGCGGCTGATTTTTAACGGCGAGAACGTCTTTGATTCCCACCGGAATTCCGAGTAACGGACAATTTGCGTTGCCGCTGCCTTGGGCAATTTGTTTATCTACAGCATCAGCCTGCGCGAGCGCATCCGTCGCGTCATAACTGATGAAGGCGTGAATTTTTCCATCTATGCGCTGGATTTGGGCGAGACACGACTCCGTAATTTCGCGCGCGGAAATTTCGCGCTTGGCGAGCTTGGTCGCAAGTTCAGAAATCGTGAGTCGGTTCAGCATCGGAGAAAATTACTCAACGATTTTTGGAACGATGAAAAGGCCGTTAGCTTGTTTGGGCGCATTGCGCATGGCTTCGTCATGCGGGAGTGGCGGGCGCACTTCGTCGGCGCGGGTGACATTAACCATCGGGACGGCGTGAGCAGTTGCCTCGATGTTCGTCACATCGAGTCCTTTCAACTTTTCGATGTAGCCGAGGATGTTGCCGAGTTGAGCGGCGAGTTTTTTTTCTTCATCGGGCGTGAGCGCGATGCGCGTGAGATGCGCGACATATCTTACATCAATTTCAGCGGCAGCCATGTATGACAGTTTCAAGTTCCAAGTTCCAAGTTTCAAGTGGAAAACCTCGATAAGCGTTTGCAATTGAAAGGAATTTCAAATTGGAAATCGCCGGTTGATGATCCTTGCTTCCCCTTAGATCTTCATTTGACTCAAGTTTTAATTTTGTCGGGCATGAGCAGCTTGATGTTTTTTCAATTTCAGCCGACAGATGCTAAGACGCGTTCGCCTGGCCAATGACGCAATAGGAAATCGTTTAGGAAATAGGCTGCGGGCGCATAGGCGAAAGCGCCGATAATATCTATGAAATAATGATATCTTAAATAAAGGGTCGCATAACTCATGAGGGCAACGTATAGGAGAGCTGGAATAAACATTCTTTTCCGATAGTCGCGCAGATAAAAAGATAACAGCAATGGAATCCCGACGTGAAGCGAGGGAAAACAGTCGTAGTTGACGCGTCCAACATCAATGACATACGCCACACCTTTACTGACGGTTTGTCCTTGTAAATCATGAGTAAATTGGCCATCGAAAAACTTATCAGGCCCAACGGCTGGAAGAATCAGATAACTGGTAATGCCCATTAACATGATGGTGAGATAACCCATCATCAGGCGTCGGAACATTTTTCCCTCTTTGACAAGGTAGAAATAGAGGGCGACGCCAGGAAAAAAGACCAAGTGAGAAAAATAAACAATGCTCAGGAAATCTGTAACCCAAGGGCGTATCCATGGTTCAAGCAGAAAGGATATTTGATTTCCGAGGATTAAGGCATCAATCCTGGATAGAAGTGAGTCGGCCATGTGGGGATTTATTCGCAAGACCAAGTTGCCATATAGCGAAAAATAGCAGGCACTCAGCAAAAAAAAAGGAAACCAATCCCGGATAATTTTTAACAAAGGCCGAAAAAAGGAAGCCAGAAATTTTGTCGTGTCAGCATTTTCATCCGCTTCCGTCCCTGATGATGCAAGGAGACTCAAAAGGCTTTTTACGCCCAAGATGCCGACGGGCAGCAGAATGAAGACGAAATTAAGCGGCCCGAAATCAAATGAGCGAAACAGGCGAGTCGTAAAAAAAAGAATTAAAAGCAAAAAAGAAACTCCGACGGCCATGACATTCTCCAGCCGGCAACGCAGGATAAAAGAAAGGCATCTTCGAATCATGGAGACTGATTTTGAATTTTTGCACGGAGATTGTCGAATCTGGATTTCCAAAATGGCGGAAGACTTTCTAAATCAAATTTATCCACCAACATTTTGGCCTCGGCTTTTTTTCCTTCAAAAAGATCAAGCGAGGCCTTGACATACGCATGGTCATAATCCGTGACTTCAGTTTGTATAAAGGGTTTCATCAGCCTTTCGGCTTCTTCGGGATGATTTTTATCTAGTTGAATGACCGCAAAAAGCTTGGTAACGTTCCATCGATAGGGTATTTCCCCGGATGAAGCTTCCAATAACGGAACAGCTTTATCGAATTGTTCCTGAAAATAAAAAAACAAACCCTCATAATAATTTTCGAATGAAGTATTCTGCCCCTTGCGCAAAGTTTTTACTTCGTTAAGCAATTGAATTCCTCGATTGGGGGCACCGAGAAACAACAGGCAAACTCCTTGTTTTCCCAAAGCGTCCGCGCTTTTCCAATACTTGGAGGATGTGTGAAAAAGTGAAAACGCTGGCAAGAAATAACCCGAGTTGAATGCCCTCATTCCATAGTATGAATAAAGTCTGCTGAGACTGTGACAGATGGATAAATAGCCAATGCCGCACGCCATCACACTTGCCGAACAAGCCATTAATAAATTCCCCCTTTTATTGCCAGCGGATAATTTTGGCTGTCTTCGCCAAAGCCGAATGGCCAGAACACAGAATAATAGCAAAAGTAGATATTTTGCTCCTTCGCCGAGCAGTACCCTAATGAAGTAGGTATATTCGCCCATGTTCGGCATAGTAGCTATTTTTCGTCGAGGCTAGGTTTGCGCCAAATCTTATTCGTGTTTTGATATGTTCGTGGTATTATTCCTCATCAAACTTCCGTTTGACGAGTGCTTCAATTTCGGCAATGGCCTGGTGAGCGTCGTCGCCATAAGCGTGCAATGTCAATTTGCTGCCGGGGCCGGCGGCGAGCATCATCAAGCCCATGATGCTTTTGCCGTTGATTTTTTCGCCGTCCTTTTCGACGAAGATGTCAGCCGCGAACCGGTTGGCGGTTTTGACGAAAAGCGCCGCGGGCCGGGCGTGGATGCCCAGCTTGTTCGATATGGTCAACTCTTTTGTGATTGTTTCAGCTTCCGCCAGCTTCTTTGCGCTCATTGTTTTGTTCATCGTGACTTTAATCGTTGATGAAAGAATGCGCCACTGAAATCTACGTTTGCGGCGGCGTACCGGACATTTGCGCGATGAGCCGGTCGTTCAATTCCTGTGCTGCGTTCTGGCCGGACATCTTCAGTTTAGTCTGAAATGCGGCGACTTCAATCAGTCGCGCTAAATCGCGTCCGGGTCGAACCGGGATGATCATGTGCGGAATGTCCACGCCTAAAATCTTTACAAATTCCTGTTCCATGCCGAGGCGGTCCACGTCGGTGACTTCGTTCCAAGGTTTGAGCGTGATGACCAGGTCAAGGGTTTTTTCCTTGCGGATGCTTTTGACGCCGAACATAGAAGCGACATTGATGATGCCGATGCCGCGGACTTCCATGTGATTGCGCGTCAGTTCCGCGCTGGTACACAACACTTCGCGTCCGTCAATAATCGTGACCTTGATGACGTCATCAGCCACCAGGCTGTAGCCGCGTTCAATGAGCGCAAGGACGGCCTCGCTTTTACCGATACCGCTTTCGCCGCGCACAATCACGCCCACGCCAAGAATGTCCACCATGCTGCCCAATTCCGTGCCGCGTGGCGCGAACATCATTTCGAGCGCAAGCGTGGCCTGATTGATGAATTTCATCGTGACCAGCGGTGTCTGAAAAATCGGCACACCCGCAGTTTGGGCGGCTTGTAAAAATTCCTTGTCCGGTCGCAAGCTGCGGCTGAAAACGATGCACGGGATTTTGTAAGCGAACAAATAAGCGTAACGCGCCTCGCGTTCCGGGCGTGACAGCGAACGCAAATAATAAACTTCCGCGTGCCCCATTGCCTGCACCCGCTTGTAGGCGAAGTAACGCGTGAACCCGCTCAGCGCGAGACCCGGACGATTCACCGTCGGCTCGCGAATGATGCGCTTCAGTTTCGTCTCGCCGGCGAGGAGCCGCATTTCCAGCGCCTCAGCATGTTCCTTGTAGAATTGCTCGACGGTGACGGATTGGTGTCGCATAAAGTTTACAAATTAAATTCCGGCCCCAGATAAATTTCCCGCGCCTTGGGGTCATTCGCCAGAAACTCGGACGATCCTTCCACGAGCACCTGACCTTTGTGAATGATGTAGCTGCGGTCAATCAATTTCAAGGTCTCGCGCACATTGTGGTCGGTGATCAAAATTCCCAGACCGCGCTCTTTCAACCGGCGCACAATTTTCTGCACTTCGTAAACCGCAATCGGGTCAATGCCGCTGAACGGCTCGTCCAACAACATCAACTTCGGGCTCGTCACCAGCGCGCGCGTGATTTCCAGCCGTCGCTTCTCGCCGCCGCTCAAAGTATAAGCTTTGTTTTTGGCGATCGGCGTCAAATCCAGTTCATCCAGCAGATATTTCAAACGCACCGCGCGCTCATCGCTCGAAATTTTGCACGTTTCCAAAATGGCTAGAATATTTTCGGCGACTGTGAGCTTGCGAAAAACCGATGGTTCCTGCGTCAAATAACCGATGCCCAGCCGCGCGCGCTGGTGCATCGGCAAATTTGAAATTTCGCGGCCTTGAAATTTTACCGAGCCTTCGTCCGGTTTCACCACGCCCACAACCATGTTGAATGTCGTCGTTTTGCCCGCGCCGTTTGGTCCGAGCAATCCGACAATTTCGCCCGCATTCACATTCACCGAAACGCCGTTGACCACGCGACGACCGCGATACTCCTTCACCAGTTTTTCCGTGGCAAGCAGCGAGCCGTTCGATTGTGGTGCGGAGGTTTCCATTTCACTGTGGCGCGATGGGTTTGTCAGAGTTCGTTGTCGGAGGCGAATTTGTGTCCGCCTCCGCGCCGTTTAAATTTTGACGAAAAACCATTTTTTGATTGGTTGCGTTCAAATGATTATTCGTGCGATCCCAGACAATCACATCACCTGTGAGTGTGCCCTGTGTATTCTCCATTTCTGGATTGCCCGTGAGCGTGATGGTTTCATTCGTCACCGAACCTTGCACTCGATAATCATAGACCGCCTTGTCGCCGGTCGCATGGATGGCCTGTCCTTTTTCGTCTGTCGCATCAATGACAACGTTCGTCTCGGCGACAATATGATTTACGTGTCCGCCGGATTGCGGCAAATCCGCGACGAGCCATTCGCTGGTCAATTTCATTTCCGGGTCATCCACGCGAACGTGTCCGCGATAAATCACTTGATGGTTCGCCAGATCAAAATCCGCGCTGTCGGAATTGATTTGTGTCGGTGGTCGCGCCGGTTTTGGCGCGGGAACAGAATTGGTCTTCACCAGCGCCAGAATTTCCTCAACGGCATTGGTGTTTTCCGCAAAGGCGTTCGTATTCGTTTGCGCACGAATGCTCAGGCTGCACAAGGCAGTAATTGCGATGAAGCAGAAAAATTTCACGGTTTTGATTTAATCGGATGCATTTTCAATCACAGTGCGCACATGATTTGAAATTGTGAGGAACGAATCGTTTTGCCGCCACAAAAAACCATCGCCCTCGACGCGGAATTTTCCGTCGCCGGTTTGCACTTCCAAATGCCCGGGCGAACTCGCGACGTTGTTTAGCGTGTCATAAACGCACTCCGGCGCACGGGCGACAATTCCCGGCTTTCCATCAACGTCAAACGTTTCCAACTTAAGTTGTTTGATTGCGAGCAGTCCGCCCGATTGTGGCTGCGCCTCGCTGCCTGACAAACGCGACTTAATCTGCTGCTCATGTGGCGCGTCGTAATATTCAACCGAATTGAAATCGTTTGCCCGGCCTGCCGCTTCTTGTTGCGCGCTTGAAATGGCGGCAAAAAACAAAATCGCGCTCCCAATAATATATTTTTGCGCGATGTTTGTTTTGATTTTCATTCCGCGTAGTGCGCTGTAAATGAATCCCATTTTCCCTGCACTTTCAAAATCATTTCCACAATTTCACGAATCGCTCCGTGCCCGCCGCGCGCGCATGTAACGTAATGCGCCGCCGCTTTTACCTCGCGGATTCCGTTTGCGACCGCGACCGCCAGACCGGCGCGTTTGAGCGGCCCCAAATCCACAATATCATCGCCGACGAAACAAACTTCATCCCAGGTTAATTTCGTGCGCGCCAAAAGTTTTTCAATTGCACCAACTTTGCTCAGGCGGTCCTTTTGTTGGACGAGAAAATCAATTTTCAACTCGCGTGCGCGCATTTTTGTCGCGCGCGACGGACGCGCCGAAACCCAGCCGATTTTAAAACCGGCGCGACGCAGCAAAACCAGCCCCAATCCGTCCTGAATGTTGAATTGTTTGATTTCACGCGCGCCGCCGATGAAAATCGAGCCGTCGGTCAACACACCATCCACGTCGCACAGAAACAATTTTACCTTTGCCAATTTTGACTGAAGCGCGCGTGAAATTTTGGCGGCCATATCAGCGGACGGCATTGAAAACTTTGAGCAGGCTGCGCAGCAACGCGGGCATTTCGGCCAGCGGAATCATGTTCGGCCCGTCGCTCAACGCGCGCGCCGGTTGCGGATGAGTTTCGATGAAAATGCCGTTTGCGCCGGAAGCAAGCGCAGCGCGCGCAAGAACAGGCGCAAATTCGCGCTGACCGGACGATTTGTCGCCGCCGCCGCCGGGCAATTGCACGGAATGCGTGGCGTCAAAAACGACCGGGAAGCCAAACGACTTCATGATTGGGATCGAGCGCATGTCGGCGACAAGGTTGTTGTAACCAAAAGTCGTGCCGCGTTCGGTAAGCAGGATTTTTTTTGCGCCCGCGCGTTTTGCCTTGTCCACGACTTGTCCCATTTCCTGCGGCGAGAGAAATTGTCCTTTTTTCAAATTTACGATTTTGCTGGTCGCTATCGCGGCGTGGATCAAATCCGTCTGGCGGCAGAGGAACGCGGGGATTTGCAAAATGTCCACGACCTCGCCCGCTGCGGCGGCCTGCGCCTCGTTGTGAATATCGGTCAGCACCGGCAAATCAAATTCCGCGCGGACGCGCGCCAGAATTTTCAGGCCGTTTTCCAAACCGACTCCGCGAAAGGATTTTGCTGAAGTGCGATTGGCTTTGTCGAAGCTGGCCTTGAAGACGTAAAAAATGCCGAGCGACGCGCAGGTTTTTTTGAGCGACGCGGCGACTTGCAGGCACAGCTTTTCATTTTCAATCACGCACGGCCCGGCGATCAAAAACAACCGTCGCGGCGAATTGAGATTTTTCCAGATGGCGTCGTCGTTGAGCACGCGGAAGTTTTAGCAGCGAATCAAAGGAAAGTAAATGCAGCGGTTTAGCCACGGATTTTCACCGATGAAACACGGGTTTTAATAAACCAGCATCAGCATTGGTCAGGCTTCTCGGCACTTGGATTTGCTCAAGTGCCGGGATATGCTCGATTCCCACAGAAGAACCATGACAAAAGCACTCGATCTCGACCTGAAAAAACTCAAAGCCCGCGCTTTTGACAGGGCACAATGGGCCGAGAAAGCTCTCCGGCGTTACCATTCTGCCATCCAGAGTCTTGACGATGTGGTTGCTCAACAACTGCGCGCGCTTTATATCTGGATGTTCGTCCCAACAACGCTATGGCCGTTTAATATCCAAGATGTGCTGGAGGATTGCCTTACTGCTCTGGAAAGTGGAAAAGGCTTGAACGTGCGACACCGTCTTCTCATCGAACTACTGCCTGAACCACCGGACGAAACCGTCTGCGTTGCCGTGGCCGACCATGAACTTCACGTTCAGAAAGGCACCTACGAAAACCTTGTCAAAA
>JBEKZT010000038.1:0-13210 GCA_049509595.1 Verrucomicrobiota bacterium | reverse complement strand
CCTCCACAAACCGGCCAGACATACTCAGTTTTTCGACGAACGATTGCATCGTGCTAAACAAGTGGTTTTAAAGGTGTTTTCCGCCTTTTGTCATTGCGACAGTTGGTTGAAATGGCATGTGTCACCAAAATGTGACGCCACGGTGGAAATTGAAGTCAAATTGTAACTTTCCTTTAACCGTGCCGTCGTTGTCGGGAGACCGTTCCACTGATAATCAAATTAACAATGCAGGAAAAAATTTTAGTGGTGGACGACGAATTGGAGATTCTCGAATTGATTGCCTTCAATTTGAAGGCCGATGGCTATGAAGTGGTTACGGCCGCCGACGGCGTTGCCGCTATCCATCAGGTGCGCGCACTTGTGCCCGATTTGATTATTTTGGATTTGATGTTGCCGGAAATGGACGGTTTCACCGTCTGCGAAATACTTCAACGGTCTCCAACCACCGCGCACATTCCCATCATCATGCTCACTGCCTGGTCGAGTGAATTGTCTCGCATCATCGGTCTGCAAATCGGCGCGAAAGATTACATTGCCAAACCTTTCAGCCCGCGCGAACTAATGTTGTGCGTGAAAGGCATTCTATTGCGCAGTCAGAAATTGAATCCGCCGGGGAAACTCAAAACCACGCTCGCGCGAAAAATAAAAACCGGCTTGCTTTCTTAGAAACTTGCGTGATTATCTGGCGAATGGCCTTGCCGACTGAACCAGTGACTTTGAGCGTCGAGCAGATCGGCGAATTAAACCAGAAACTCACCGCGTTGCGCCACGACGCGAACAATCATCTCTCATTGATCATGGCTGCCGCCGAATTGATTCGCCGCCGACCGGAAAGCGCGGATCAAATGTTGAAAACGCTTGTCGAGCAGCCACAAAAAATCGCCGCCGCAATTGAGCGCCTTTCTTCCGAGCTCGAAACCGCACTTCAAATCAAGCGGCCTTGATGTAAACGGCTTTTGTCTTTGGCCGCAGTAAATTTTTTGGCAGATTCCTTCCGATGGAACGAACCGAAGCGGAATTGATCGCCGCGGTGCTGAAAGGCGACGCCGCCAGTTTCGAGCCATTCGTGCAAAAATATTCGTCCCGCGTTTTTGCTACCGCGCGACGTTACGCCCGGCGGGAAAGCGAAGTCGAAGATATTGCGCAGGAAGTCTGGCTCAAAGCGTTTGACAAACTCAAAAGTTTCCGGGGCGAAGCGCCATTCGAGCATTGGCTCATGCGATTGACTGTGCGAACGTGTTATGATTTTTTGCGCGGCCACCAGCGCAATCGTGAATTATCATTTTCAGATTTAAGCGATCCGGAAAGTGACTGGCTGGAACGGTTCGTGACCGCGCCGAAAACCGCGAGCGACAATGCCGACGCGGCGAAATTATTGATCGAGCGCATTTTGGAAAAACTTTCGCCGCCGGCGCGGCTGGTGATTACACTACTTGAAATCGAAGACCGTTCGGTCAAGGAAATTGCCGAGGTCACCGGCTGGTCGGTGCCGCTGGTGAAAGTGCGCGCGTTTCGCGCACGCGCCGAAATGCGAAAAATTCTGGCAAAAATTGCGAAGGATAAGTATCTGTAACCCCATATTATAAGGTCACGTCTGATATAACACAGTGCTTATGAACCTGCTTGAGTTGCAAAAGAAATTGATTACCGTCGCCCGCGTCAACGTCCCAAGCGAACGCGTGCCGTATGCGTTTGAAAAGCGCGTTATGGCATTGCTGGCATCACGGCCCGTCGCGGACAATTGGGCGTTGTGGGCGCGCGGACTCTGGCGCGCGGCAGTTTCGTGCGTGGTCGCTGCACTGTTGTGCGGCGCGTGGGCGTTTTTCAATCCAACGTTGCATGCGAACGCCGATGACCTTTCACAGAATTTTGAAAACACGCTGCTCGCGGCAGTGGATCAAAACGATCAAGCACAGTGAATTCCTGGAAAGTCATTCTTGCCACGGTGATAATTTTTGGCGCTGGCGTGGTGACTGGCGGCCTTCTAGTGGGTTACGTTGTGCATCCGAAAATTTATCCGCCATTTGCGAATTCCAATGAACACGCCCAGACTGACGGTCATGAACAATTGCATCCGCGCCCGCCGGAAATGTGGAGCAAGGAATTCGTTCAAAAATTGGACGATACACTCAAGCTTACGCTGGATCAGCGCGATGCGATTGAGAAAATCATCGCCGACGGACAGGAGAAAAATCGCGAAATTTGGACGAACATCACGCCACAAATACGCAAGGTAATGCAGGATGCCCGGCAGCAAATTCGCGAGCAGCTCACACCCGACCAGCGGAAAAAGTTCGAAGAATTACTCAAGCAATTTCGTCTGCAACATCGTCCACCGTCCACCAACTCTCCGCCAATGATTGTGCCGACAAACGCGCCGGGCGTTTGACGTTTTTATTTTTCGAGCAGCGCGCGGATTTTTTTACGCAGTTCTTTTGTCACAGAGTCAATCGAGCGGTTCGCATCCACGATGTCAAAGCCGTAAGTTTTTTGCAATTGGCGGAACGTGGTCTGCATGGCGGTTTGATACTTCAGGAAGCTGTCAAACATATCACGCGAAAGACCCAAATCCATCCCGCTTTCCCAATAATCGAGCGTCGCGTTTTTGGAGAGATTGCGCTGCACAAGTTCTTCCGGTTCGACGGAAAGATAAAAAACCGCGTCGGGTTCGAGCGCGATGCCGTAAAGATTTTTCAGCCATCCCTCGTCCATGCCGCGCACCATGTCGCGTGCCATTAGCGTATAAATGTAACGGTCGGCCAACACGATAAAACCGGCCTTGAGTGCGGGCAGGATGATGTTGTCCAACTGGTCGGCGAAATCTGTTGCGTAAAACAAACTCAACGTCGTCCGACTCAAAATGTTTCCATGCTGCGCCTTTTCGAGTTCGGAACTCACGAGCGTCGAACGTTTCAAGCCCACTTGCACGGTCGCGTGGCCGCTCGTTTCGAGCCAGTCCACAAGTTGCGCGATTTGCGTGGAGCGTCCCGAGCCGTCCGCGCCCTCGACGACGATGAGCTTACCCGCGAGTTCAGCACATTTAACGCGCGGAATGCCGTGGCCGTAAAAGCGGCGTCCGTTTTTTGTTTTTGATTCAGCGGAATCTTTCATACAGCGGCCAAATCCCCTTCGAGTTCCTGCGTTTTATTCTCCGGATTGAGGGGCGGTGGCAGCGGCAGCGGACTGCGGCGCTTGAATTTTTTCAAATCAATTTTTTCGCTGACGAGTTTGCGGAAAATGACCTGCTGTTTCTCGACATTTTCATTGGCGTCCATCACGACGAATTTAAATTCGTCGGCCATGGCGATGTATTGATCCAAAATGCGCCCCTGAAAAATGCGGAAACTTTCGTAAGGATCGGCCGAAAGCCGCAAATCCATTCCCGCTTCAAAAAATTTCAATTTCGGCCGGCCCTCAAGAATCCGGTTCAACGAAACTTCCAAATCCGTTTTAAAAAACAGCGTGAGGTCGGGCTGCGCGGCGAAACTATAAATGCCACGAACCCATTCCGGCGGGCAGCCGCGAACCGTGTCACGCGCAAAAGCCGTGAAAGCGTAACGATCGCACAGGACAACATAACCTGCGCGCAACAGCGGCAGCAGATGGCGTTCGTAGCGGTCAGCAAAATCCGTCGCATGGATCAAACTGAAAGTGGTCGGCGTGAGCAGTTCGCGTTTTTTACCTTTGCTTGTCGCGGATTTCACCAGTTCGGATGAATTCCACTCACTGAAATAGACTTTGATGCCCTCGGCTTCAAGCCAGCGTTTAAGCAGATAAATCTGCGTGGATTTGCCCGAGCCATCAAGACCTTCGACAGCGATGAGCCGACCTGGAAAATTGAGTTCTGCAAAAGTTTTCATCATTCGCCTCAAGTGCGTTTCTTTATTTTACACAAGCTGTCACAGCTCACAAGCGCAAGTTAGTAGCATGAATATCGCCGTTCACTTTGTTAAATTTGTGTGACAGTCAATTTTCCTTGTGAAAAAAATCACAAATTTACTTGCCCGCGCTTTGGACGGTCATTACGTTGGTTTTGCGTCTGTTTTTGCAAATTACTTTATGCGAACCCAAAGCGAGATCGGCTACAATTCAAAAATCGAAGGTGATGTCGTCGTGACCACAGTTGACGCTGCGTTGAATTGGTTTCGCAAAAATTCCGTCTGGCCGATGCCCATGGGGCTGGCGTGTTGCGCGATTGAACTGATGGCCGTTGGTGCAAGCCGGTTTGACATTTCGCGATTTGGTTCAGAAGTCATGCGTTTTTCACCGCGGCAGGCCGATTGCATGATTGTCGCCGGAACCGTCACTTACAAAATGGCTGGCGTCGTGAAGCGCATTTACGACCAGATGCCGGAGCCGAAATGGGTCATCGCGATGGGCGCGTGCGCCTCGACCGGCGGCATGTATCGCAGCTACGCCGTATTGCAAGGTGTGGACAACATCATTCCCGTCGACGTTTATGTTTCCGGCTGCCCGCCACGACCTGAAGCCGTGCTCGACGCACTGATGAAGTTGCAGGATAAAATCGGCAAAGAGCCGGTTTTGCAAAAGCTCATGGCCACCAACCTCAAAAAAGAAGCTGCTTAAGTTTTTAGCCGTGGATTCAAAAACGTGACAGCATTGGAACAAGCCAACAAAATCAAAGCTAAATTCGGCGAGTTAATCTCCGAACCGGTGGAATTTCGCGGCGAGATTTCCGTAAAAATTTCTGACGCGGAGAAAATCGTCGAAGTTTGCACCTTCGCGAAGAACCATTTGGATTTCAGTTATCTCGTGGACATCAGCAGCCTTGATAATTATGGAGACGACCCGCGCTGGACCATTGCTTATCATTTGCGCAGTTTGAAAACTGGCGCGGAATTACGGCTTAAAACCGATGTGAACGAGGAGAAATCCGAATTGCCAACCGTCACGACGGTTTGGAAAACGGCCAATTGGCACGAACGCGAAATTTACGACATGATGGGCATTCGTTTTCACGGCCATCCCGATTTGCGGCGGATTTTGATGTGGGAAGGTTATCCGTATTTTCCGCTGCGCAAGGATTTCCCGCTCGCGGGCAAGTCGAGCGAACTGCCCGGCGTCGCTTTTACCAAACCGTCACCGATGGAAGGCGGGCCGTTTGTGACAGTGGCTGGCGGCAGTTCCGCGACGACGCGCGAACCGCGCATTCGCATTCCCGAACCGACCGAGAAAAAATAATTTCATGCCGACTGTTCAAGAAATTGAATTCAAAGATTCCGCTGCGCGGCCAATGCAAGCGGCGGAAGAGCTTCCTGATATTAAGGACGAGCGCATGGTCTTGAACATGGGTCCGTCACATCCGGCTACGCATGGCGTCTTGCGGATTGTTTTGGAACTGGACGGCGAAATCATCACGAAGGCCGACCCGGACATTGGTTATTTGCATCGCGGCGACGAAAAAATCGCCGAAAACATGACCTACACCCAGTTCATTCCTTACACGGACCGGCTGGATTATCTCGCGCCGTTGGCCAACAACGTCGCCTACGCGCTCGCCGTGGAAAAATTGCTCGGCATTCATGACAAACTTCCGCCGCGCTGCCAATACATTCGCGTGATGTGCGCGGAACTTGCGCGCATTTCGGCGCATTTGCTCGGTCTCGGTGCGTTTGCGATGGACATGGGCGCGGTCACGGTTTTTCTTTTGAGTTTCACCGAACGCGAAAAAATCTACAACATGGCCGAGGCGATTTCCGGCGCGCGATTTACGACGAGTTACACGCGCATCGGCGGCGTGATGCGCGATTTACCGCCCGGCTGGCTGGAGCTGTGCCGGAAATTTTGCGAGGAATTCATTCCCGCACTGAATGAATTTGAAACGCTACTCACGCGCAATCGCATTTGGGTGGATCGCGTCCGCAATCTAGCCGTGATTTCGAAGGAGGACGCGATTGATTATGGCTTGAGCGGGCCGAATCTGCGCGGCAGCGGCGTCGAATACGATTTGCGAAAAAATCAGCCATATCTTTGCTACAAGGATTTGGAATTCGACATTCCCACCGGCTCGGTCGGTGATTGCTACGACCGCTATCTCGTGCGCATGGAAGAAATGCGCCAGAGTATCCGTATTTTGGAGCAGTGCATCAAAAAAATTCCTGGCGGCGCGGATAACAAATCTAAAGAACCGGTCAACGTGGATGATGGCAAAGTTATTTTGCCGCCGAAAGAAAAAGTCATGACGAAGATGGAAGAATTAATCCATCAATTCATGCTTGTCACGGAAGGAATGAATTGTCCACCGGGCGAAATTTATTTTGGCCACGAAAACCCCAAGGGCGAACTCGGTTTTTACATCAACAGCAAGGGCGGCGGTGTGCCATATCGCATGAAAATTCGTGCGCCGTCATTTGTGAACCTGAGCATCGTTCCTAAAATTTTTCCAGGCACCATGATAAGTGATACCGTGGCGATTTTGGGTTCGCTTGATTTTGTGATGGGAGAGTGTGACCGATGAACACCGTGCACACAGAAGCGATTCCGAATCCGCTGCAACACCAGCGCGATTTCGCCGCGTCCGCCGCGCTCGAGGCGGAGGTGAACGAATTGGTCACGCATTATCCCGAGAAACGTGCGGCGTCGCTGATGGTGCTGCACGCGATCCAGGATCAGTTCGGCTGGATTTCGCAGGAAGCCGTAGAGTGGACGGCGAAGAAGCTCGAATTGCAGCCGATCAATGTTTTCGAACTCCTGACGTTTTATCCGATGCTGCGCTCGCAGCCGATGGGCAAATATCAGATCAAGGTCTGCCGCACGTTGAGCTGCGCGCTCGGCGGCGCATATGAATTGCGCGAGCATCTTTGCAAAAAATTCGGCCTGGATTCGCACGTGCACGGCGCACAGACGACGCCGGACGGAAAGTTCACGATCGAATTCGTCGAGTGCCTCGCCAGTTGCGGCACGGCACCGGTGATGATGTGCAACGATGATTTTTACGAAGCCGTGAGTCACAAAAAAGCGGATGAAATTTGTGCGAAGTGCAAATGAATTTGAAAACGCGGATGGAAAATGGTTGCCCGACGTGGATTTGAACCACGACAAACAGATTCAGAGTCTGCTGTGCTACCGTTACACCATCGGGCAAGACGGGGCAAATTAAGCTAGAGAATTTTATTTGAGAGTCAAGTTGCTGATATGGCGCAAGAATACAAATTGATTTTGAAACATGCCGATGAACCGGGTTACACACCCGACATCGAATGCTATTTGCGCTATGGCGGTTACGACTCTTTGAAGAAGGCCATCGCCATCAAGCCCAAGGATTTGCCCGACGGCAAAAAACTTTCGCCGCAGGAACAGATTCGCGAGGACGTGAAAATTTCCGGCCTGCGCGGTCGCGGCGGCGCGGGTTTTTCCTGCGGACTCAAATGGAGCTTCGTTGACCGCAAGAGCGGCAAGCCGATTTATCTCATCTGCAACGCGGACGAATCCGAACCCGGCACGTTCAAGGATCGTCAGATCATGTATAAAGACCCTCACCAGTTGCTCGAAGGCATGATCATCTCGTGCTTCGCGAACGACGTGCATCTCGCCTACATTTACATCCGTGGCGAAATGGTGGACGGCGCAAAAATTCTTAACGAAGCGCTGAAAGAAGCGCGCGCGAAAAATTTCCTCGGCAAAAATATTTTGGGTTCTGGCTACGATTTGGAAATCCATGTTCATCGCGGCGCGGGCGCTTACATCTGCGGCGAAGAAACGGGTTTGATTGAATCGCTCGAAGGCAAGCGGCCGTATCCGCGGATCAAGCCGCCGTATTTTCCGGCCGTGCTCGGTTTGTGGATGTGCCCGACCATCGTCAATAACGTCGAGACGCTCTGCAACGTGAAGCACATCGTCGCGATGGGCGGCGCGGCGTTCTCGAAGCTCGGCACGCCGAACAACACCGGCACGCGCATCGTCAGCTTGAGCGGCCACGTCAAGAAACCGGGCTACTACGAGATCGAAGTCGGCAAGGCGACGATTGGCGAACTCATCAATGATCCGAAATTCGGCGGCGGTCTGCGCGACGGTCGCAAGTTGAAAGCCGTGATTCCCGGCGGTTCATCCGCGAAAGTTTTCAAGGCCGGCGAAAAATTCAAGCTCAAGAAAAAAGATGCCGAGGGCAAAGAGATTCTGGTCGAGACCGACATGCTGGATCTGCCTTACGATTTTGATTCGCTGTCCGCCGCCGGTTCGATGAGCGGTTCGAGCGCGATCATCGTGATGGACGATTCCACCGACATCGTCGAGGCGCTGGCGAACATCGCCGAATTTTACGCGCACGAAAGCTGCGGCCAATGCACGCCCTGCCGCGAAGGCTCGCTCTGGATGAGCAAGGCGCTGCATCGTCTCACGCACGGCGAAGGCCGCGCGAGCGACGCCGATTATCTCGTGAAGATTGCCGACAACATTCCCGGCGGTCGCACGATCTGCGCGTTTGGCGAAGCGTGCTCGTGGCCCGTTCAAAGTTTTGTCGCGAAGTTCAAAGATGACTTTGTCGCGAAAGGCGCTGCTGATGAAGCGCGTCACGCGAAGCAAGTTGCCGCGCCCGTTGAACAAAAACAATTAGCCGAGGCGCATCATTGATGAATTACCAATTCACAATTCAAATTACTGAAGAGCAAATAAAATATGCTCTGCACAAAATGATTGTGCGGCGATTTGGAATTGGTTTTCCGATTGTTTGCCTACTCCTTGTAATTGCTTTTGTGGAACACTTTTTCGCAGGTCAATGGGATTGGTTTTCCGGTTCTATATTGGGCATTGTAATTGTTTACGGTGGAAGATTCGTTTCAGATTGTATCCGAAGACGCGAGGCGGCTCTAAAAAACATGAAGGATAAAGTGATTAACTACGAACTTTCAGATGAATTGTTCAAAGCAAAATCAGAATTAGGATCGGCAGAATTAAAATGGGAAAAATTCAAGGCGCTTTGGATATTTCCAGAGGTTTGGTTGTTGCTTCTTCGTAGAGACATTTATGTGTTTTTGCCAGTAACTCAAATTGACAATGATGTGAAAGAATTTTTGAAACAGAAAATTGTTTCTGTCGGTGGAAAAATTAAATGAGCGCAGCAGCCACAACTGAAATCAAGCCCGCGCCCGTGATTGAAAAAATCAAGGTGAAGGTGGATGGTCGCGAAATCGAAGTGCCAAAGACGATGCCCGATCCGATCTCCGGCAAGCCGATTCCAACCACGATGATCCAGGCGTGCGAAATCGCGAAGCAGGACGTGCCGCACTATTGCTATCATCCGAAGCTGCCCGTCGTCGGCAACTGCCGCATGTGCCTCGTGGAATACGGCACGCCCGCGCTCGGCCCGGATCGCAAACCGGTCTTGAATCCCGACGGCACGCCGAAGATCGCCAAGTCGCCGCGCCCGGCCATCGCCTGCGCCACGCCGATTTCGCCCGGCATGGAAATTTACACTTCGACGCCCGGCGTGAAACAGATGCGCGAAGGCGTTCTGGAATTTCTCCTCATCAACCATCCGCTCGATTGCCCGATCTGCGATCAGGCGGGCGAATGCAAGTTGCAGGAATACTCCGTGGATTACGGCCAGAGCGCGAGCCGCTTCGTCGAACCGAAAGTTCACAAGCCGAAGGCCGTTGACCTCGGCCCGCGCATCGTGCTCGACGACGAGCGCTGTATCCTTTGCACGCGCTGCATCCGTTTCACGATGGACATCGTCGGCGACGACGCGCTCGGCATCGTCAATCGCGGCAGTTGGAACACGCTCACGGCGTATCCGGGAAAAGTTTTCGACAACAATTACACGCTCAACACCGTGGACATCTGTCCCGTCGGCGCGCTCACGTCGAAGGATTTTCGTTTCCAGATGCGCGTCTGGTTTTTGAAGGAGACCAAAAGCGTCTGCACGAGCTGCGCGACGGGCTGCAACGTCATCGTCGGCTCGCGCGAGGAAAAAGTTTATCGCTACGAGCCGCGCCAGAACGACTCCGTCAATTCCTGCTGGATGTGCGACGCGGGTCGTTTGAATTACAAATGGATCGGACGCGAAGACCGTTTAAAGGATGTGCTCGCGCGCGGACAAAAAACGACGTGGACGGCGGCGCTCAATGAAATCGGCGACAAATTGAAGAAAACGCCGCAAGGCTCGGTCGCGATTGTCGCTTCAGCGCGGCAGACGAATGAAGAACTCTGGCTGATTTCAAAATTGAAATCGAAGCTGGGCGCAATCAGCGATTCCGTTGCGCGCACCGGCGAAGGCGACAAATTGCTCGTCAGCGCGGACAAAAATCCGAACAGCAACGGCGCGCGGCTCACAAAAATTTCCCCGACGGAACTTGGCGGTAATCTTTCGAAGATCGCCGACGGCATCCGCAGCGGCTCGATCAAAACGTTAATCGTGTTCGGCGAAGACGTGACGAAATACGGCATCGGCACGGATTTGCTCGGCAAATTGGAAACTTTAATTGTCAGCGATATTTTGCCGAACGCGACGACGAAGCTCACGCATTATTTATTGCCCGGCTGCGCGCACGTGGAAAAGCGCGGCACGTTCACGAACACGAAAGGCCGCGTCCAGAAATTCATGAAGGCCGTCGAAGCGCCCGGCGATGCGCGCGCCGAATGGGAATTTTTGCATGACCTTGTCCACAACGTCACCGGCCAAAACGGTTTCGTGACGATCGAAGGTCTGTTCAACGAAATGGCGAAGGACGTTCCCGCGTTCAACGGTCTGGCGTGGGCGACGCTTGGCGACACCGGAGTCACAATACAAATTTAACCGCAGAGACGCGGAGACGCAGAGAAAAATAAATTTAGTTTATGCGTTACATAGTTGGAATAATTGGATTTTTGCTCGTTTGGTTTGTTGTAGCCGTAATTGTCGGCGTCATTATCGGAATGATTTTTCCGCCGCCAAACGGGTATATTTTTGCTGGCATCGGTTTGAACTGGCAAAGTTTGCCGGGAACAATTTTAGGATTGTTAGCTGGCATTCAATCATTTCGAGCATCAGTTCGGAAAAAATAAAATGGACTGGAATTTTATCATTTTCAGTTTGGTCAAAATCGCGCTGGCGATCGGCGTGCTGCACGCCATCGCGGCTTACGCTGTCTTGGTGGAGCGAAAAGTTTCGGCGTGGATCCAGGACCGCGTCGGACCGAACCGCGCCGCGCCACCATTCATGAAATACATTCCGGTGCTCGGGCCGATGCTGACACGCATGGGAATTTTTCAACCGCTGGCCGACGGCTTGAAGTTCATGCTCAAGGAAGATTTCACTCCGGCGGGCGTCCGCAAAATGTATTTCTGGCTTGCACCGGCGCTGGCGGTCATTCCGTCGCTGCTCGTCATCGCAGTGATTCCGTTCGGCTCGCAAATGGGCAATCAAAAAATGGTCATCGCGGATTTGAACGTCGGCATTCTTTATACTTTCGGAATCGTCTCGCTCGGCGTTTATGGAATCGTGCTGGCGGGTTACGCCGCGAATTCAAAATATCCGTTCCTCGGCGGCATCCGCTCGAGCGCGCAGATGATTTCGTATGAAATTTCGATGGGCATGAGCGTCATCCCGGTTTTTCTCATCGCGGGCAACTTGAATTTGAGCCAAATTATTTCGTGGCAGACGACGCACGGCTGGCTGGTGATTTACGCGCCGCTGTCGTTCATCATTTTCATCGTCGCGAGTTTTGCGGAAACGAACCGCACGCCGTTCGATTTGCCGGAAGCGGAGACGGAACTGGTCGGCGGCTATCACACGGAATACGGCTCGATGAAATTCGCGCTGTTTTTTCTCGCGGAATATTCCAACATGGTGGCGACGTCGGGCATGATGGTGACGCTGTTTTTCGGCGGCTGGACGCTGCCGTTCTGGGGACTCGACCAGCCGGCGCATTCACTTGCGATCGGCATCGTGCAAATCCTGGTTTTCCTCGCGAAAGTCTGCGCGCTGATGGTGCTGTTCATCTGGGTGCGCTGGATGTTCCCGCGTTTTCGTTACGACCAATTGATGGACTTGGGGTGGCGGCGTTTCGTGCCGCTCGCGCTGGTGAACATTTTGATCACGGCCGTCTGGCTGTGGCTGAGAAGCTAAATGATTGTTAATCGCAAAGCATTGACGTTTTGGGAAAAACTTTATGTGCCCGCCATCATCGGCGGCCTCAAGGTCACGCTTCGTCACGCCTACAATACGCTGATCCTGAAAAAAGTCGTGACGATGGAATATCCCGAACAGAAATGGGCCGTGCCGGCGGATTATCGCGGCGCGCCGTATCTCGTCAAGGATCAGGAAGGCAACACGAAATGCGTCTCGTGCCAGCTCTGCGAATTTGTCTGCCCGCCCAAGGCGATCAAGATCATTCCGCCGGGTTCAACTGGACAATTGGCCGACCGCTCGAACGCGGAAAAGATGCCGCAGGCATTTGAGATCAATATGCTCCGCTGCATTTTCTGCGGCTTCTGCCAGGAAGTCTGTCCCGAAGAGGCGATTTTTCTGCAGAAGGATTATTCGCTCACCGGCCTGACGCGCGCCGAGATGATTTACGACAAGGAAAAACTCCTCGCGCTCGGCGGCACGGTCGGCGGCGTCCAGAAATGGAAGAACAAATTGGAAGAAGCGAAGGAACAGGAAACTTTTCCGGTCAAAGTTTAATCAGAAATGGAAGCCATCAACAATCTGCTGGCAGGCGGAGCGGTGCAGGACGTTTTATTTTACGTCTTCGCGGCGCTCACGCTGTTGTGCGGCGTGCTCGTCATCGCGAACCCGTTCAGCCGCAACCCGGTCACGAGCGCGATGTTTCTCGTGCTCACCATCATCTCGATGGCCGGGCTGTTCGTGCTGCTGCACGCGTTCTTTCTCGCGGCGGTGCAAATCCTCGTCTATGCCGGCGCGGTCATCGTGCTGTTCTTGTTCGTCATCATGCTTTTGGATTTGAAAGAGGAACAACGTCGCCGGATCAAAATGTTTGGAATCGTCGCCGGACTGGTTTCCGTCGGAACAATCGTCGCCATCTTTTTGAAAAGTTTGCACGCGACAAATCTCAACGCGCACGCGTCGCCCGCCACCGAAGGCGACACCACGGCGCTCGGAAAATTGTTGTTCACGCAATACGTTCTGCCGTTTGAAGTCGTCTCCGTGCTGCTGCTCGTGGCGATGATCGGCGTGATTTTGTTGAGCAAAAAGGATTTGAAATAATATGCACGTCGGACTCGAACATTATTTGACCGTCAGCTTCCTGCT
>JBEKZT010000037.1:0-13290 GCA_049509595.1 Verrucomicrobiota bacterium | reverse complement strand
CTCGGACGCGAAACGAAAAATCAAAAGCATGGCTGGGCAGTCTGGTGGGCGATGCTGGCCATGTGCCTTGCGGGAGTTTTTGTTTGCTGGTGGGCGGAAGCCAAAGGCAATCCGATTCATCAGCAGCTCGGCGTTGCTGTTGCCGACGGCAACATGGAAGGCAAGGAAGTCCGTTTCGGCATTTTCGATTCGGCGTTGTTTGCCACAGTGACAACCGACGCTTCCTGCGGTGCGGTCAATTGCATGCACGATTCCTTCACGCCGCTCGGCGGACTCGTGCCGCTTTTCAACATCCAGACCGGTGAAGTGATTTTCGGCGGCGTCGGCGCGGGACTTTACGGCATGATGATTTTCGTTGTGATAACTGTGTTCATCGCCGGGCTGATGGTCGGTCGCACGCCGGAATATCTTGGAAAAAAAATCGAAGCCTACGACGTGAAAATGGTTCTGCTCGCGTTCATTGTTCTAGCCTTCATCATTCTGGGCTTCACGGCCTGGGCGTCGGTGAGCAGTTGGGGACTGGCTGGTTTGAACAACAACGGCCCGCACGGCTTCAGCGAAATGCTTTACGCCTACACTTCGTGCGCGGGCAACAACGGCAGCGCCTTCGCCGGCCTCAACGCCAACACACCGTGGTATGACACCACGCTCGGCATTGACATGTTGCTGGGCCGTTTCGCCATGATTGTGCCATTGCTCGCACTCGCCGGTTCGCTCGCGCGCAAGAAAATCGTTCCCGCCAGCGCCGGCACATTCCCGGTGACCGGTTTTACCTTTATCGCGCTGCTGGTTGGCACGGTCATCTTGGTCGGGGCGCTGACATTTTTACCCGCGCTCGCGCTTGGCCCGATTGTTGAACATTTTCTGATGCTGAAAGGCAACCTGTTTTAACCCGTATTTTTATGCAAACGAAATCTGTTTCCATTTTTGACGCTAACATTATTGTGCCGGCTATCGGCGATTCTTTTATAAAGCTCAACCCGCGTCTGATGGTGAAAAATCCTGTCATGTTCGTCACGATGGTTGGCGCGGCCATCTGCACCGTGGATGCATTCCGTTCGCCCGGCCAGACTTTGTTTGTCACACAAATTGCCATCTGGCTCTGGTTCACCGTGCTGTTTGCGAATTTTGCTGAGGCCGTCGCCGAGGGCCGTGGTAAAGCGCAGGCCAAGGCACTTCGCGCCACGCGAACACGCACCAGCGCAAACAAACTTCGCAATGAAGGAACGACCGAAACCGTGGACGCCGAATCGCTTCGCAAAGGTGATCTTATCATCGTTCGTGCGACTGAAATCGTTCCTGTCGACGGCGAAGTCGTTCTCGGTGCGGCGACGGTGGACGAATCGGCCATTACCGGTGAATCCGCGCCGGTCATCCGCGAAGCCGGTGGCGACCGAAGCGCGGTCACCGGCGGCACGCGCGTGCTTTCAGACGAAATTAGAATCCGCATCACGGCCAATCCCGGAGAGGGTTTTTTGGATCGCATGATTTCGCTCGTCGAAGGCGCGAGCCGTCAGAAAACGCCGAACGAAATCGCGCTCACAATTTTACTCGCAGCACTGACAGTCGTGTTTTTGCTTGCGGTCGTCACTTTGAAGCCATTCGGCATTTACTCCGGCGTGAATTTCTCCGATGTCGTGCTCATCTCGCTTTTGGTTTGTCTGATTCCGACGACCATCGGCGGTTTGTTGAGTGCCATCGGTATCGCGGGCATGGACCGCTTGCTTCAGCGGAATGTTTTGGCGATGAGCGGTCGCGCCGTCGAGGCGGCGGGTGACGTGGACGTTTTGCTGCTAGATAAAACGGGCACGATCACACTCGGTAATAGGCAGGCGACCGCATTTTTGCCCGCGTCCGGTGTGACGGAACAGGAACTCGCCGAAGCCGCGCAACTGGCGTCGCTCGCCGACGAAACGCCCGAAGGCCGCAGCATCGTCGTGCTCGCGAAAAATTTTGGCATCCGCGCGCGGACAATTCACGAGCTGTCCGGCGCGCAATTCGCTCCGTTCACCGCGCAAACACGCATGAGCGGCGTGGATTATGAAGGCCAAAAGATCCGCAAGGGCGCGTCCGAAGCCGTCAAAAAATTTCTTGGCGGAACCTTGCCGCCGGAAATTGAACATGCTGTTGAAAATATTTCCCGTTCCGGCGGCACGCCGCTCGTTGTTGCCACCAAAGAACGTGCGCTCGGTGTCATTCATTTGAAGGACATCGTCAAAGGCGGACTCGCCGACCGCTTCAAACGTTTTCGCGCGATGGGCATCCGCACTGTGATGATTACCGGCGATAATCAATTGACCGCTGCCGCCATCGCTCAGGAAGCGGGCGTGGATGATTTTCTCGCCGAGGCAAAACCGGAGGACAAACTCGCGCTCATCCGCAAGGAACAAACCGGCGGACGAATGGTTGCGATGATCGGCGACGGTACAAACGACGCGCCCGCACTCGCGCAAGCTGACGTCGGTGTGGCAATGAACACCGGCACGCAAGCCGCGAAGGAAGCTGGTAACATGGTGGACTTGGATTCAAATCCGACAAAGCTTTTGGAGATCATCGAAATTGGAAAACAGCTTCTCATCACGCGTGGCTCGCTCACAACGTTCAGCATCGCCAACGACGTAGCGAAATACTTCGCCATCATCCCGGCGATGCTCATGGTGACTTTTCCCGTCATCGCGCCGCTGAACATTATGCGCCTGCACAGCCCGGACAGCGCGATTTTGAGCGCCGTAATTTTCAACGCGCTTATCATCATCGCGCTCATTCCGCTGGCGCTGCGCGGCGTGAAATTCCGTCCGCTTGGTGCGGCGGAAATTCTTCGCATCAACCTGCTAATTTACGGTGTCTGGGGCATCATCCTGCCATTCATCGGCATCAAGCTCATTGACCTCATCATCGCCGATTTGCATCTCGCATAACTAAACCTGAGAAAATCATGAAAAATCTTTTTGCTGAGTTCGGCCGCTCGATTGTGGCGACAATTTTCTTTGCCGTCATCTTGTGCGGCGTATATCCGCTCGTCGTTTTTGGCGCGGCGCAACTGCTGTTTCCGCATCAGGCCAACGGCAGCCTGCTTGTTGACAAATCTGGCGCAATTCGCGGCTCGGAATTGCTCGCGCAGAATTTCACCGGCGCGCAATACTTTCATCCACGCCCGTCGGCGGCGGGCGCGAACGGTTTTGACCCGACCAGTTCCGGCGGCAGCAATCTCGGCCCGACCTCGTCGAATCTCGTCGCGAACATCACGCAAAACCTCGCCAATTACCGCGCGGAAAATAATCTCGCGACGAATGCGATTGTCACCGCCGACGCCGTGACGGAATCCGCCAGCGGCCTTGACCCGCACATTTCGCCGACGAACGCGGATATCCAGATCGCGCGCGTCGCCAAGGCGCGCGGAATTTCTGAAGAACAATTGCGCAAGGTCGTCCAAGAAAACACGAGTGGTCGCGACCTCGGACTGTTCGGTGAACCGCGCGTGAACGTGATGACGCTGAACTTCGCGCTCGACCAGTTGTCGCAGAAATAGTTTCTTTGCAGGGTGCAATCGCCTGATGCCGACCGGTTGAAGCCGGAAGATTTTCTCCGGCTTATTGAAAAAAGCCGGCTGGGAAAATTAAAAATTTATCTCGGCCACGCCGCCGGTGTCGGCAAAACGTTTGCGATGCTCGAAGAAGCGCATCGCCTGAAACAGGCGGGTGTGGACGTCATCATCGGCTGGGTTGAAACGCACGGGCGCAAGGACACCGAGGCGTTGCTCGAAGGTTTGGAAGTCATCCCGCGCAAAAAAGTTGAGCACAACGGCCAAACGGTCGAGGTGCTCGACGTTGACGCCATTTTCAAACGCTATCCGACTGTTTGCGTCGTGGACGAACTGCCGTTCACGAATGTCGCCGGTTCGCAGCATCCCAAACGCTATCTCGAAGTGCATGACTTGCTGCTCGCGGGCATCAACATCATCACCGCGATGAACATCCAGCATCTCGAAAGTCTGCACGACACGGTGTTGCGCGCGACGGGCGTGGACGTGCGCGAGCGCGTGCCGGACCGTTTTGTGCTGGAGGCCGACCACGTCGTGAACGTGGATTTGACCGCCGAGGAATTGCGCGAGCGGCTGCGGCTGGGGAAAATTTATCCAAAGGACCGCGCCGCCGCCGCGCTGGAAAATTTTTTCACGGAGAACAACCTGAACGAACTGCGCGAACTGGCCTTGCGCGAAACGGCCAACGTGCTGGATCAGCGTCCGCGCACGGGCACCAAGTCGCCGACGGATGTCAGCGAAAAAATCGCCGTCTGCATCAGCACGAATCCGGTGACGACGGCGCGGTTGCTGCGCGCGACGTCGCGGCTGGCCGGTCGCTTGAACCGCGAGTGGATGGCCGTTTATGTGCGGCGCAAAAAAGAAGACCCGCTGCGCATCCCGTCCGACTTGCAGCGGCAATTCATCCAGAACGTCCAGCTCGCGACCGAACTCGGCGGCAGCGTCACGGTTTTGGAAAGTGAAAATGTCTGCGAAGCGCTGTTGAAATATTGCCGCGAGAACGACGTCAATCTTGTCGTGCTTGGCACGAGCGAGCGGAAATGGTGGCAATTCACGCGTCCGAACGTGCTGGAATTTTTCATGCACCACGCGCCGGGCATTGACATCCACATCGTTGATCCGAACAACTGAGGCACCCGCTCGTTAGATCAATTTGCCATTGCGACTTCGGCGTTTTCTGAAACAACTTTAGCTTCATCTGTCTTGTGGAATTTCACGCTGACGATTTTGCTCACGCCGTGTTCCTCCATCGTCACGCCGTAAAGCACGTCCGCCATGCCGATGGTGCGCTTATTGTGCGTGATGATGACGAACTGCGAATGCGCGAGAAAGCGTTGCAGCACGCGCACGAAACGGTTGATGTTCGACTCGTCCAGCGGCGCATCCAATTCATCCAGCACACAGAACGGACTCGGCTTGACCTGATACATCGAGAACAACAGCGACACGGCTACCATCGTCTGCTCGCCGCCAGACAAAAGCGAAATGCTCTGCAATTGTTTTCCGGGCGGACGCGCGACGATTTCGATGCCGCTCTCCAAAACGTCGTTTTCATCCGACAAAATCAAGTCCGCCTTGCCGCCGCCGAAAACATCCACGAACATCGCGCGGAAATTGTCGCGGATTTTCTCGAACGTCTCCAAAAACATCTGCCGCGTCTGCGTGTTGATGCGATTGATGACTTCGAGCAGTTGCGTCTTGGCGTTGACCAGATCATCGTGCTGCGTCGTGAGAAATTGATGGCGCTGCTCGGTCTCCTCGTATTCTTCAATTGCCACGAGGTTCACCGGCCCGATTTCGTCGAGCCGCTTTTGCAACGCCTCGATCTGCTGCGCAACCGCATTCCAATCCGTCGCCGCGCCCGCCGCCGCCATTTCTTCGGGCGAAAGCGTCTGCACTTTCGCCGGCCCTTCGTCGGCGTAAGTGATCGTGATGCACTCGCTGCGGATGTCGTCGAGGCTGATGTGATATTTCTGCTGGATTTTCTCGCGCAGGTTTTGCACCGACATATTTTTCTGTGCCAGTTCAATCTCGATTCCACCGCGCTGATTCTGCAATTCGGTCAACCGGCTGCGCTGCGAACGCAAACTTTCGTCGCGCGACGCGATTTCCGTTTCCTGCAAATTTTTTTGTGCGAGCAATTCCGCCGCCTGCGCGTTCACCTGCTCTCGCTCGTGCGAAATGCTTTCAATCTTGCCGCGCGATTCCTGGATTTCCGATTCCGCCTGCTGTTTGCGCGAAATGAATGATGAACACTCGCTTTTGCGCTGCTCGATAACTTGCGCGAGTTCGCGGATGCGCTGCGCCAAAGATTGCTGCTGCTGGCGGAACGACGCCGCAAGCTGCTCATCCGACGCGAGCGCAATTTTGCTTTCGGTCAACGCCGCGTTCGCGTTGTCGCGTTGCTGGCGCAAATTTTCCAATTCGTTTGTCAACGCGGCGACTCTTTCTTGCGCGGCGCGTTCGCGCGATTCCAGTTCGTTCAACTGCGCCGTCAGCGCGTTGCGCTTTTGCAAGCCTTCCTGCTCCTGCGCGGCGAGGCTTTGGACTTCAAAAACAACCGTGTCAATTTTTTGGTGCAGCAAGCGATTCGAATTTTGCAGCGCGTTGAACTCGCCTTCGCGCGTCGCGATCGCGACTTCCTGCTCGCGCAATTCCGTCTGCGCTTCTTGCAAGCTCGCCTGCAATTCCGTCTGCTCGTTCAAAAGCACGCCGCGTTTGCGGCTTGCTCCGGCGACGCGGTTCTGGATTTCCGTCAAATCATTATGTAGTTCGGCGATCTGGTTTTTGCGTCCGAGAATCGAAGCCGGTGCTTTCGGATTTCCATGACCATTCAGATAACCGCCGGTATAAACACCGTGCCGACTCAACAAATCGCCTTTCACCGTGACGAAATCGCAGCCTGCGTGGCCGTTCTGGATTTGCGCCGTCGCCGTCGCCAGATCAGATGCGATGAATGTGCAACCTAGCAATGCCCGCAAAAGTTTTTCCACCGTCGGATCGGTCTGAATGACGTCCAACGCGCGGACAATCTGGCCCGGCTTCAATCCGTTTGTCGCGGCGGTTTTATTTTCGTCCGCCGGCAATTCTCCGCCAAAAACCAATTGCTTGTCGTCGGGAATTTCGATTGAAAGCGCAGCGACGCTGGCGCGGCCGGATTTGTTCGCGCTCAAATCGGCTAGAATTTCCTGCGCGGATTCCGGCTGCTCGGTCAAAACGAGTTGCAAATGATGTCCAAGCGCATTTTCAACCGCGACGACGAATTGTTCCGGCACGCGAATCCGGTCGGCGAGCGAGCCGATGACTGAGCGCGACTGGCGCAACGCCGCGACCGTGCCCGCGTCGAAACCTTCGCGCGAGCCTTCGAGCTGTTCGAGAACCGTCAGGCGCGAGCGCGTTTCGGCCTGCTGCTGCAAAAAATGATCCTGCTCGACGGACGATTGCTGCAATTCGTTCAGCAATTCGCGCAAACGATTTTGCCGTTGCTCGACCGAGCCGCGCGTCGTCGCGACATTCAGCTTCTCGACTTCGACGCTTGCAGTGAATTCGTGCAGGCGCGATTCGAGCCGCGTGCGCTCTTCTTCAAGCTGCACTTTTTCGGCGGAAAGTTTTTCGAGGCGGATCGTGTTGCCCTGTTTCTGCAAATCAAGCGCGGTGATTTCGTTGCGGATGCGCGTCAAATCCTGCGCGGCAGAAAACGCGGCGGATTGCGCCTCGCGCAATTCTTCCTGCAACCGTTTCAAATCATTTTCAACCTGCGTCAGCGCAAATTGTTTTTTCTCCAGCGCAAGTTTGTGTTCCGCGAGCGCACTTTCGGATTTGGACAAATGTTGCTTCACGTTCGCCAGTTCTTCCTCGGCGGCGCGAAGACGTTCTTCGGACTGCGAAATCTCCGCGAGCGCTTTGGAATTTTGCGACGCGATTTCGTTCAATCGTTCTTCGTTGAACTGAATCCGGCTTTCGTGCCGATCAATTTCGCCTTTCAATTCCAAGCCACGCTGCTGTTGCGCGGCGACTTCGTGCTCCAAATCCGAAAGCCGCTCGCGCAATTGCGAAATCTCATTTTCAAAACGCAGAACGTCGTTCGAGCCAGTTTCGATTTCGTTCCGCAGATTTTCAACGGCGGAATTTTTCTCGGAAATTTCCGCGAGCAAAACGTCGAACTGATGCCGCGCGAGTTGTGTTTCGAGATGTTGCAGTTCCAGCGAAATTTGCTTGTAGCGTTTCGCCTTGCCAGCCTGGCGTTGCAGTGAGCCGATCTGCCGTTTCACTTCCTTGATCGTGTCGGCGACGCGCAAAAGATTTTGCTCGGTGTATTCGAGTTTGCGGAGCGATTCCTTTTTCTGCGATTTGAATTTCGTGATGCCCGCCGCTTCCTCGAAAATCATCCGGCGATCTTCGGGCTTGCTCGAAAGAATTTGCGTGATGTGTCCCTGCGCGAGAATGCTGTAGCTCGTGCGCCCGACGCCCGTGCCCATGAACAGTTGCTGGATGTCCTTGAGCCGGCACGGAGTTTTGTTCAGAAAATATTCGCTGCCGCCGTCGCGAAAAATCCGGCGCGTGAGCGTGACTTCGTCGTAAGCGACTTCGACGCCCGCCGCGCGGAGATTTTCGCCGTCCACGCCGCCGAGCGTGAGCGAGACTTCGCCCATGCCCATCGGTTTGCGACCGTCCGTGCCGTTGAAGATCACGTCCGCCATTTCGCCGCCGCGCAACGCCTTGGCCGATTGCTCGCCGAGCACCCAGCGGATGGCGTCGGAAACATTGGATTTGCCACAGCCGTTTGGGCCGACGATGGCCGTGACGCCGGGCTGGAAATTCAGCGCGGTTTTGTCCGCGAAGGATTTGAAGCCGAAAACCGTTAAATTTTTGAGATACATTGCTCGTGTTTAGACAACCAAAGTTGCCGGTTCAAGTAAAGCAAAAACCACTACATAAAGTAGCCTTTGCCGTTGCAGGCACAACTAATTGGTGAGGAACCTAGATTTGGTTTGTGCCGACAACTGCTTACTCTAAACTCTCAAATCGATAAAACTAATATGCTAGGGCGCGGGATTCGTCAACTGAATTTCACTGTAAAAATAAAAACTCCGGCTCCTATCTAAAAATCCTGTTGACACTTTTCTAGTTTAATATCAATCTATCCGCATCCGTTGATTTAACGGACTCATGACGAGTGGACGAGGGACTGGCCCGATGACCCCACGGCAACCGATTGAACTTTGGTTTCAATGTCAGGTGCCAATTCCAGCTCAAGCATCATTAGCTTGGGAAAAATGAGAAGTGCACAACCGTTTTGTCGCCCCTTCTCGTCTTGAGTCGGGGCTTTTTTGTTGCCCCAAATAAAGTAGGACAGGCGTCTCGCCTGTCCAGCCGGCGACGAAAGTTGGCGGCAAGAAACCGCTTAAGCGGAAAATGGGCAGGCGAGACGCCTGCCCTACGTTGAAAAATCTATGAGTGAAAAGCATCAAGGCTTCATGAAGGCGCTCAAGTGCCGCGAATGCGCGCGCGAATATCCGCTCGAAGCAACGCACGTCTGCGAATTCGACTTCGGCCCGCTCGAAGTCGCTTACGATTACGACCGCATTAAAAAATCTTTGACACGCGAAATCATCCAGTCGCGGCCGAAAACGATGTGGCGTTACCGTGAGCTTTTGCCCATCGCGGGCGAACCGACCGTTGGCCCACTCGTCGGTTTCACGCCGCTCGTCAAAGCCGACCGTCTCGCGAAGAAACTCGGCATCCGCGAACTTTACGTCAAGAACGACGCCGTGAATTATCCGACGCTTTCGTTCAAAGACCGCGTCGTCAGCGTCGCGTTGAGCCGCGCGAAGGAACTCGGTTTTGAAACCGTCGCGTGCGCGTCCACGGGCAATTTGGCGAATTCCGTCGCCGCCAATGCCGCGAGCGCGGGATTAAAATCCTATGTTTTCATTCCGTCAGATTTGGAGCAGGGAAAAATTTTGAACTCGCTCATCTACGGCGCGAACGTCATCTGCATTAAAGGCCATTACGACGAGGTGAACCGCCTTTGCGCCGAGATCGCCGGCAAGTTTGGCTGGGCGTTTGTGAACGTCAACATGAGGCCGTATTACGCCGAAGGCTCGAAGAGCATGGCGTATGAGATCGCCGAGCAACTCGGCTGGCGGCTGCCGCAGCACACGATCGTGCCGATGGCGTCCGGCTCGTTGCTGACGAAAATCCACAAGGGCTACCAGGAATTTGTGAAGCTCGGCCTCGTCGCGAATTCCGAGACGCATATTCACGGCGCGCAGGCAACGGGCTGTTCGCCGATTTCCACCGCGCAACGCGCCGGACTCGATTTTTTCAAGCCGGTGAAGCCCGACACGATTGCGAAATCGCTCGCCATCGGCACGCCGGCCGACGGTTTTTACGCGCTCAAAGTGATGCGCGAAACCAGCGCCGCAGCCGACGACGTGACCGACGACGAAATCCGCGACGCGATCAAATTGCTCGCCGAGACGGAAGGCATTTTTGCCGAAACCGCCGGCGGCGTGACCGTGGGCGTGGCGAAGAAACTCATTGCGTCCGGGAAAATCCCGCGTGATTCTTCCGCCGTCATCTGCGTCACCGGCAACGGATTGAAGACGCTCGACGCCGTGCAAGGCCACTGCGGCAAACCGCGCGAAATCAAGCCGAGCCTGCGCGAATTTGAGGCGCTGCTGGCGCATGAAGAAAAAGTGAATGCGTAACTTGGTTAAATAATATGTGCGACAAATTTTGGGAAATTATTCTCACGATTTTAGGTGGATTTGCATCTGGCCTTGTGGGTGTTTGGTTGTTCTATCACCAGCGAAAAATCGCGCCGAGAGATTCTTTCAGGGTGTTTATCTCTCTCAAGAAAAGTGAAATACCGCAACATGGTTCGGGTTGTATGGATTTTTATACAGGATCAAAAACTGAACTACGGGATGCCATTTTCAGAACTGTCCCGTTTCTCTGCGAGGAGCAAATAAGCAGCTTAAAAAGATTGTGGGCTGAATATAATGACTCCAAAACTTACATCAAACTTGAGAAAGGACACGAAGGCGGTTCTGATTCTCTTGCAGCAGAAATAGGAAAATCAACTGGAGAAGAAAAAGTTGTTGATAGACGCAAGTTTCTTCATGATTTTTTGGACAGATTCAGCAACGCTGTAGATTGCAAATAAAGTGGGCTTTAATTTATGCCAAAGAAAATCCGAATCCCAACACCGTCAACTTTGGCGATTTGCGAGCTTGACCGTTCGTAGCTTATAAACTACAGTATGTCCGTGTTCGCCACGCCCAAAGAAGTCGTCGCGTTCCGCGCGCGAGACGGGCAAGTGCCGTTTGAGAAGTGGCTGGACGATTTGGATGACAAGCGGGCGGTGGCGCGAATTCTCGCCCGGCTGGCGCGCGTGCGTCAGGGAAATCTGGGCGATTGCAAGCCGGTCGGCGAAGGCGTGAGCGAGTTGCGGGTGGATTACGGGCCGGGCTATCGCGTGTATTTCGGCCAGAAGGGGCGAACGTTGGTCGTGCTGCTCTGCGGCGGCGACAAGCGGACGCAGGAGCGCGACATCCGGCTGGCCAAACAATTTTGGCACGAGTTCAAACAAAGTGATTTATGAAAACGGTCAGTTACAAAAAGATTTTACAAAAGAAATTGGACGATCCCGAACAAGCGGCGGAATATCTGACCGCGTGCTACGAGGAAGGCCCGGAAGTTTTTCTGGTCGGCCTGCGCGACGTGGTCGAGGCGCAAGGCGGCGTGAGCCGCACGGCGGAATTGAGCAAATTAAACCGCGAAAATTTATACCGGCTGGTTTCGCGCAACGGCAATCCGCGTTTGACGAGTTTGAATTCCGTTTTGTCCGCACTCGGATTAAAAATTATTTTTGAAGCGGCTTGAGTTTCCGCAAGTTTGAAAAATTATTAAGCAGAAAAAAATTTAATTTATGCCAAAAAAAGTCCGTATCCCCACGCCGCTCCGCAAGTTGACCAACAACGAGGAGCTGGTCGAAATCAACGCCGCCACCATCGGCGAGGCGCTCGTCGAATTGCAGACGCGCTTCCCCGGCATCCAGGAACGCCTCGTGGATGAAAAAGGCGAGGTGCGCCGCTTCGTCAACGTCTATGTCAACGAGGAGGACATCCGCTTCCTCAAAAACCGCGAGACGCCGCTCAAGGACGGCGACGAAATCAGCATCATCCCGGCGATTGCGGGAGGTTGATTTGTTGAAGCGTTGAATTGTTAAATCATTTCAACAATTCAACCGTTTAACCGTTTAACATAAATAATTATGGCTAAGAAGAAAACTTCCGCGACGAAATCGAATTCACCCACGCAGCAACGGCTTTGGTTGATGTATCCACCCAAGCTCATCAAGAAGCCGTTCATCTGGGAAGTCGGCCACAAGTTCAAGGTCGTGACAAACATCCGTCAAGCCAGCGTGACCGACGAAATCGGCATTGTCTGCCTCGAACTCGACGGCGCGCGCAGCGAAGTGGGCCGCGCCATCACTTGGCTGGAGAAACAAGGTGTGAATGTCGAGCCGGTGGAGATTGGCGTTATTGCGGGTTAACGCTGCTGCCGACATCAGTAACTTCATTTTGCGGACAAGTTATGAAATCGCCAAAACCCAAACACGAATTGTTTCGGGTAATCATTTTGCTCGCAGTCCTTTTGGCTTTGCTCTTCTGGAAAAGTTTTGCGCCGGGTTTCGTCGAATTTTTCAATGACGGGCCGCTTGGCCAAGTAAAAGCCGCTTGGACTCAACTTCCTGCCGGCATGTTTGGCGCATGGGAAGACTTGAACGACATTGGTTTCAATGGGGGGGTGTTCTCGCCAAGTTTGACGACGTTAATCCGTTGGATGCTGGGACCCGTTGGCTTCGCAAAATTTTATACGCCGATGGCGCTGGTTTTTCTTGGCTTGTGCGCGTGGACTTTTATCAAACAATTGAAACTCTCGCCGTTGGCGGCAATTTTGGGCGCGCTGGCTACTGCGTTGGCGTCCACATTTTTTTCAGATGCTTGTTGGGGCCTGGCACCGCATGAAATCGCATTCGGCATGGATTATCTCGCGCTGGCGTTGATAGTTTCGAATTCGCCGACAACGCCATTTTTTGACCGTTGCCTCCGACTCGTGCTGGCTGGATTCGCGGTGGGCATGAATGTGATTGAAGCAGCGGACATTGGTGCGATCTTCAGCTTGGTCGTCGCTTTATTCACTTTATGTCATTCGTGGATACAGGAAGGCGCAGTGGCAAAAAAAATTTGGCGCGGTGTCTGGCAAATTTTGATTATTGCCATTTTTGCAGGTTTTATTGCCTGGCAAGCCATCGTGGCTTTGGTCGGTGTGGGCATACAAGGCGTTGCTGGCGCACAACAGGACGCAGAAACCAAAGCTGCGCACTGGGATTTTACCACGCAATGGAGTTTACCAAAAATCGAAACGTTTGGAATCATCGTGCCCGGACTTTTTGGTTATCGCATGGACACGCCCGGTGGCGGCAATTATTGGGGTGCAATTGGTCGCGATCCGAATTGGGACCGCTATTTTGAGGATGGAAATCAAGGGTCTCCTCCGGACCCGAACGGCCTGCGTTTTTCCGGTGACGGCTATTACGTTGGTGTGTTGGTGGCATTGGTGGCACTTTGGGCCATAGCGCAATCATTGCGCGGACAAAATTCTGTTTTTTCAGAAACGCATCGGCGATATCTCTGGTTTTGGACGGTAATAATGATTGTTTCGCTGCTGTTATCCTT